>CAXMUQ010000140.1:0-4599 GCA_964196605.1 uncultured Acidimicrobiia bacterium | reverse complement strand
GGTGACCATATCTCAGCCTTTCGGGCCAACGTCAAGGTGTCCTTCCAGATAGAAGGCCACGGCTAGGCGCCAACGATCGGGCGAGCGTCCCATCGCGGGCATGACTGATCGAGACCAACCACCGGTATCTCCGGGTCCATCCAAGTCGAGGGCCCCGGGGTTTGGTGTGTTCGGAAGGCGGCTTAGGCTAGGGACGATCCTGGGTTTCGAGGTGGGCATCGACGCCAGTTGGATCGTTATTGCGGTGCTGCTCACCTGGTCGGTGGCGGCTGGCCTGTTCCCCGCCCGCCACCCGGACCTCAGCGCCCCGACTTATTGGGCCATGGGTATCGCCGGTGCCATTGCGCTCTTTCTTTCGGTGGTGCTGCATGAATTATCTCATTCTCTCGTGGCCCGGCGCCACGGCGTCGAGATGCGCGGCATCACCCTGTTCCTCTTCGGTGGCGTGGCCCAGATGGGCAGCGAACCCCAGACACCCAGGGCCGAATTTCTGATCGCCATTGCCGGGCCCATTGCCAGTGTGGCCATCGGCGGCCTGTTCTTTCTGTTGGGTCTGGCTTCGGCCGCGGTCTCGGCTCCGATACCGGTCACCGGTGTCCTGACCTATGTGGGTCTGGTCAACATGATCCTGGCCGTCTTCAACCTGGTGCCGGCCTTCCCCCTCGACGGTGGTCGCGTCCTGCGGGCAGTACTGTGGCACTTCAAGCACGACCTCCGCCAGGCCACTCGCATCGCTTCCCAGATAGGTTCCGGCTTCGGCATGGTGCTCATCGTCCTCGGTGCCATGTCCTTGATCGATGGCAACCTCATCGCCGGCATGTGGTGGATGCTGATCGGCATGTTCCTGCGCGGTGCTGCCCGTAAGTCGTACCAGCAGTTGATGGTCCGCCGGGCGCTCGAGGGTGAGCCGGTCAGCCGGTTCATGTGTGCCGATCCCACGACGGTCTCCCCCGACATATCCCTGAGTTCACTGGTCGAGGATTACTTCTACCGAGACTTCCACACGTTCTATCCCGTGGTCGGCCCCGACGGGCTCGTTGGAGGGGTGTCACTCAGACAGGTCAAGGACATACCCCGCGAACGTTGGACCGATTCCACCGTCGGCGATCTGGCGGAGCCATTATCGGAGTCCAACACCATCCAGCCTGATACCGACGCGGTAGAGGTACTGTCCTCGATGCAGAAGACAGGGGTCTCCCGCCTCATGGTCCTCGAGGACGGTCGCCTTGTTGGGATCATCACCCTCAAGGATTTGTTGCGATTCCTCGCTCTCAGGATCGAACTGGATGAGGGAGCGTAATGTGTAGAATGGAGTTGATCAGCGGCTCGACAACCGCCGCTATCTATCGGGCGCTGACCCCCCCGAGTTCCGCATACGCTCCGCGTCCCCGGCCCCACGTCCGACGCCTTCTCCGTTCACAACGGTAACTCCTAGAATGACAAGCAATTAGCTATCTATTGTTTCATAGTTATATAGTAGTTATACTATGTCCCATGGAGCAAAACCCACTCGTCCGTTCGCTTGAGCCCGCCGTCCTCGCCAGGGCGGCGGACATCATCCGCATGCTGGGCCACCCCGAGCGGCTCAAGATCGTCGACGTGCTCGAGGGTGGCGAGGCCACGGTGTCGGACATCATGGCGCAGTTGGGCCTGGCCCAACCGGTGGTATCGCAACAGCTGGCCCGGATGCGTTCGTGCGACATCGTGGCCGCCCGGAGGGAAGGGGTCTACGTGTACTACCGGATCATCGAGCCCAAGGTGGCCCACGTGCTGGACTGCATCCGTACCTGCGACACTTGACCGGCATGGGCGACGCATGCGTCGCCCCTACACCAGCATGGGTGACGCATGCGCCACCCCTACATGCGCACTGCGCCGTGCGGTCGTCCCTACGTGAGCACTGCGCCATACGAATGAAGAACAACTCGGAGTTGGACACTATATGATGATAGCACTCAGCCTTGCACTCGCTTTACAGGTGGCCCAACCGGCACTGGATCAGGTGCCCGATACCAGCTACCTGAGCCTGGCAGCTGCCATTTCGCAGGCGCAGACCGGCAATCCGTCGCTTCGAGCCGAGCGGGCCGAAGCACGAGCCGCCGGCCAGATGCCCAACGAGGCGAGCACCGCCTATCTCCCCACGATCACGGTGGATGTGGTTGGTCTCCGCACCACCGACCCCGTGGCGGTGTTCGGGTCCAAGCTACGACAAGGCGTGTTTCAGGCGTCGGATTTCGATCTCGACGAGCTCAACAACCCTGATCCCTACAACTCCTTCTATACTGTCGCGTCCATCGAGCAGCCGCTGCTGGTGCCAGAAGGTTGGCTCGGCCACAAAGCGGCCAACCGGGGCGCCTCCGCTCGTGAGGCCGCCGCCAATCGCGCGGCCGGCGCCACCACCTTCCAGGTAACCCAGGCCTATTGGGACGTGCAGTTCGGCGCCAGGCAATTGGCGGCGCTCGATACCGCACTGGCCACGGTCCGGGCGCACGCCGCCCGCGCCGAGCAGATGCACGACCAGGGACTGGTGACGGGACTCGACGCCAGGCTGGCGAATCTCCAAGCGGCCGAGGTAGAAGTCGGCAGGGTTCAGGCCGAGGCACAGCTGGCCAACGCCGGTTCTCGCTTGCGGGCTATCCTGGGCTTGCCCGAGACGGCGCCCTTGGTGCTGACGGATTCCCTTGGTCCTGGGGATCCCGGTCTGTGCGCCAACGGCACCAGTGAATGCGACCTCACCCAGCGCGGTGACCTGATTGCTCTCAGGCTCGGCGTCGAAGCTGCCGGCTACGGGGTCGATCGGGCGTGGGCCTCACAGCTGCCGTTCGTGTTCGCCTTCGGCTCCGCCGGTCACTACAGCAACGACGCTCCGTTCGCATCGGGAAGCGGCAACTGGACCGTTGGTCTGGGTCTTCGCTGGAACATCCTGCGCGGCTGGGCCGGACCGGGAGAAGTGAACAAGGCCAAGGCGGACCGCGAAGCGGCCGAGGCACGGGCCGAAGCGGCTGCTCGACAGGCGGATGTCGAAGTGCGATCCGCCAACCGCATGGTGGCCGCTGCCCGTGAACGAGTAACGGTCGCTGAACGGGCCGACGCCCAAGGCGCTGAGGCACTCGACCAGGCGCGGCTCCGCTACCGGACGGGCATCTCGCCCATCACTGAATTGCTCGATGTTCAAGCAGCCGCAACCAATGCCACGCTGAACCTGCTGGCCGCCAGCCGCGATGTTCACGTGGCCCAGGCCGCACTCGACTTTGCCTACGGAGTGAACGACCGATGAATCGTATGCTGACCGTTGCCGTGCTGGCTCTGGGCGCCGCCGCTTGCGGCACCGCCCACGACGAGGCTCCGCATCAGGCCACCACCGAACACGCAACCGTCGAGGCGCGCACCCAATTGGTATCGTCGCTGGTTCCTGCAGAAGGAACCGTCGCGGCTCGGCATCGCGCCGAAGTGTCCACCAGGATAATGGCCCGGGTCACGTCCGTGCCGGTTGATATCGGCAGCGCCGTCCGTCGCGGGGAAACACTCATCCGCTTGGGGACCGAGGACGTGGCCGCCAATCGCGCCAAGGCCGACGCCGCGATCCGGGCCGCCGAGGCCGCCCGCGACGAGGCCGCCCGTCACGCCGCTCGCATGGACACGCTGTTGGCTGCCGACGCCGTGGCCCAGGTGCAACGGGATCAGGCCTACCTTGGGCTGACCCAGGCGGAATCGCAGCTGGCCCTGGCGCAGGCGACTGCTGCCGAAGTGCGAACCGCCGAAGGGTACTCCACCATAGTGGCGCCGTTTTCCGGGATGGTTGTGTCACGCTTCGTCGATCCAGGCGATCTGGCCAATCCGGGGATGCCGTTGATGGTGGTCGAGAGCGGCGGCGCCCGGGAGGCGGTGTTGGCTGTGCCGATCGATCTCGCTGTCGGACTCGGCGCTGGAGACAGTCTCGAAGTGGCCGGCCACGACGGCCGCTCGACCATTGCCGCCATCCGCACGGTGGCCGGAGGTGCCAACCCGCGGAGCCGGACCGTCGAGGTGCGCGCGTCGTTACCGGCCGATTGGCCCACAGGTCTGTCGCTTACCGGGTATATCCCCGCGGGAACGCGCCAGGCGTTGGTGATTCCCGATTCGGTAGTAGTGCGTCGCGGCCAGCTCACCGGTGTTCGGGTAGTGACCGACGGCCGGGCCACGCTTCGGTGGATACGCCTTGGCCGGACGATGCCCGGCGGCATGGTCGAGGTGTTGAGTGGCCTGGTTGACGGCGAAAAGGTGACATCGTGAAGACCGGATTCTCGGGCGGCATCGCCAACAAGTTCCTGAATTCCAAACTGACGCCGCTACTGATCGGCGCGTCTCTGGTCGCCGGGTTGGCTGGTTTGCTCACCACCCCGCGAGAGGAAGAGCCGCAGATCCAGGTGCCGATGATCGATGTCGCGGTAGGACTCCCCGGCGGGAGCCCCGAAGAAGTCGAACGTCGTGTGGTAGAGCCGCTGGAGCGAGCCATCTGGGAGGTGAGCGGCGTCGAGTACGTCTACAGCGTGGCTCAGTCGGACGGGGCGTTGATCACCGCGCGCTTCCTGGTGGGCACCGAGCCCGAGTTGGCACTGG
>CAXMUQ010000139.1:0-3583 GCA_964196605.1 uncultured Acidimicrobiia bacterium | reverse complement strand
TTCCGTACGTTGTTCCGGACACCCTTTGTCACGGGCATAGCAGTGCTCTCACTCGCCCTGGGGATCGGGGGCAACGCAGCGATCTTCTCACTGTTCAACCAAATACTGTTCCAGCCGCTGCCGGTGTTCGAACCGAACCGGCTGGTCAACCTGAGCGCGCCCGGCCCCAACCCCGGTTCGCAGTCCTGCAGCCAGGCCGGCGGGTGCGACGAAGTGTTCAGCTACCCGATGTTTCGTGACCTCGAGGAGCGCCAGACCGTCCTCGCCGGCTTGGCGGCGCACGTCTCGTTCGGCGGCAGCTACGCCATCCACGGCGAAGCGACAACCGGCGAAGGCATGCTGGTATCTGGATCATATTTCCCCACGCTGGGGCTCACGCCGGCCCTGGGCCGGCTGCTCAACCCGGAGGACGATCGAGCCGTCGGAGCGTCCTTTGTTGCGGTGTTGTCCCACGGGTTCTGGCGCTCGCATTTCGGTTCCGCTCCAGACGTGGTCGGCCGGACGATCGTGGTGAACGGCAAGACCTTCACCATCGTCGGTGTGGCTCCGGAGCGGTTCGAAGGCACCACCCTTGGCGTCCGCCCGCTGGTGTTCGTGCCCATTACCCTGCGCGGCGAGCTCATGAACTTCGACGGTTTCGAGAACCGGCGGAGTTATTGGGCCTATCTCTTCGGCCGGCTCAAACCTGATGTGACCCCGGACCAGGCGGCCTCGGGTCTCAACGGCGTGTTTCGTCCCCTCCTGGCCGACGTGGAGGCGCCCCTTCAGTCGGGAATGAGCGACCCCACCATGGAGCGATTCCTTGCCAAAGAGGTCCTGCTGGCGGAAGGGTATCGCGGCCAGAGTTCGTTCCACGGCGAAGCCACCACCCCCCTCCTCCTGTTGTTCAGCGTGACCGGCGTGGTGTTGTTGATCGCGTGCGCCAACATCGCCAACCTCCTCCTGGCCCGTGGCGCTAGCCGTGGGATGGAAATGGGAGTGCGCCTGGCGTTGGGTTCCGGCCGAAGGCGCGTGGTGACGCAGTTGCTGACGGAGGCGGTGGTGCTCGCCGTCATGGGCGGCATCGCCAGCCTAGCGGTGGCGTTCGTGAGCCTCAAGGCCCTCGCCGCTCTCATGCCTCCGGAGACCTCGAGCACGCTGGCGTTCCACCTCCAGCCACAGGTCGTGGGTTTTACCGCGCTGGTGGCGGTAGGCACGGGGCTCCTGTTCGGCCTGTACCCGGCTCTTCACAGCACTCGATCCGACCTCATGTCGGTCATCCGCGCCGGTTCCGGCCAAATTCTCGGGCATCGCCAGGCCGCGCGTTTCCGGGCGGGGTTGGTCACTTTCCAGATAGCCCTGGCCACCACGCTGCTCATCTCAGCGGGACTGTTCCTCAAAAGCCTGGCCAACGTTGCTCAGGTCGACCTCGGGGTATCGGTCGAGAACGTCGTCACCTTCCGCATCGCGCCGCAGCGGAGCGGCTACGACAGCACCCGCGCCAATCTGCTCTTCGCTGAGGTAGAGCGCGAACTGGCCCAACTCCCCGGGGTCACCGCGGTCGCCAGCTCGATGGTGCCGCTGCTGTCAGGGAGTAACTGGGGAACCGACGTACATGTCCAAGGCTTCCCCGAAGGTCCCGACGTCGACAACAACAGCCGGCTGAATCTGGTGGGCCCCGGGTATTTCGCCGCACTGGGTGTCCCGCTCCTGGCCGGTCGCGAGTTCACCCTCGCTGACCAAGTAGGCTCGGCCAGCGTCGTGGTGGTCAACGAGGCCTTCGCCAAGAAGTTCAACTTGGGGCAGCGTGCGGTGGGCACCTTCATGTCGTCCGGGAGCCGCGATTCACTCAACACCGAGATCATCGGTGTGATCCCCGACATAAAGTACGCCGACGTCAAGGATCCCGTACCGCCACTTTTCTACAGCGCCTGGCGTCAGAACGGCAACGTCCCGTTCATCAGCTACTACGTGCGCACCTCCCGGCAGCCCGAACAGATGCTGCGAGATATCCCGGTCCTGATGAAGCGCATCGCCGCAACCGTGCCGATCCGCGACTTGAAGACCATGCCGCAGCAGATTCGGGAGAACGTGTTCCTCGACCGAATGATCAGCATTCTCGCGGCCGCCTTCGGAGCGCTGGCGACGGTCCTGGCCGCGGTCGGATTGTACGGCGTGCTGGCCTACAGCGTCCAGCAGCGCACCCGTGAAATCGGCGTGCGCATGTCACTCGGCGCAGACGCCAGCCACGTGCGATCACTGGTCCTCCGCCAAGTGGCCGGCATGCTGGCCTTGGGCGGTGTGATCGGAACCGTTGCTGCGCTGGGCGTTGGCCGAGCCATGAGGTCGTTGTTATACGGGCTCGAGGGGCACGACCCGGTGGTATTTGCCTTGTCGCTCGTGGTGCTGAGCCTGGTGGCGCTCGGGGCGGGTTATCTCCCGGCGCGCCGGGCGAGTCGGATTGATCCCAATCATGCGTTGCGATACCAGTAGCTGGGCGGAAAAACTGGGGCGGTAGGACAAGGGCGGTATTGGGCGGTAGTACCGCCTGCTACCGCCCATACCGCCTATTGCCGCCCTTGCCGGGTGTACTTTCAAAGCATGGAGCCTCCCCCCCGCCACGCCGGCAAATCACCACTCGGCGCCCTGCGGCACCGCAACTTCCGGCTGTTCTCCATCGGGCAGTTCATTTCACTGTCGGGCACGTGGATGCAGCAGGTCGCCGTCGCCTGGATGGTGCTGCAAATGACCAACTCGGCGTTCGCGGTCGGGCTGGTGACCACTCTGGGCGGCTTGCCCATGGCCATGTTCACCCTGTACGCAGGCGTCCTGGCTGACCGGGTCGACAAGCGCCGCTTCCTCCTGCTGATACAGAGCCTCATGCTGGTAGTGGCGGCCACACTCGCGGCCCTTACACTGGCCGACGCCATTACCCTGACCTGGATCATGGTGCTGGTGGCCTGTACCGGCGTGCTGGTGGCCTTCGAGGTGCCGACCCGGCAGGCGTTCGTGGTCGAGATGGTGGGCAGGGACGACCTGATACATGCCATAGCCATCAACTCCTCGGTGTTCAACGCCACGCGTGTGGTCGGCCCCGCCATCGCGGGAGTGTTGATTTCCATAGCCGGAGTGGCCACGGCGTTCGCGGCCAACGCGCTGAGTTTCGTCGCGGTGCTGGCCGCGCTGCTGGCCATGCGGTTCCCCACTGAGACTCGGGTCCCGGTCAAGGTGAAGGCCCGTGAGGCGTTCCGGGAAGGCATGCGATTCGTGCTCGACCGGCCCGGGCCCCGACGATTGATCATCCTGACAGGTGTGGTCAGCATCTTCGGCTCCTCGTTCGTGGTGATGCTGCCGGTCCTGGCCCGCGATGCCCTCGGCGTTGGAGCGGAAGGCTACGGCGTGTTGGTCGCCGCCACTGGGGTGGGGTCGTTGGCCGGCGCCTTGATCCTGGCAGCTTTCGGCGGACAGTTGCAACGCCACCGATTGATCTTCCTGGGAGCTGGTACCTTGGGGCTCATCCTGGCGGTAGTCGGATGGATACCCTGGTTCGGATTATCGGTTGTTGCCCTGGCCGCGGCTGGCTGCGCCTTGATCTTTACTTACG
>CAXMUQ010000138.1:0-4167 GCA_964196605.1 uncultured Acidimicrobiia bacterium | reverse complement strand
CGAACGGCGGGAATTGATGGTTACGGTTGAATGGAATAACGAATAACGACTGCCACGGAATAACGAATATCAAATGTCGTGAACGTTACTTCGATATTCGTTATTCCGTGGCATTCGATATTCCTGGCATTCACCTACAATCGCCCAAAGGTCGCCTCGAGCCGAAACAACCACACCATCCAGATTGATGAATTGTGATTCGTGGTTGACTGCTTGACCCTACGTTTTGACAAGATCACTCGGCGAGGATGCAGTTTTGTCTTCGCCAACCTGGGACACAACATGTTGCGACACGCAAACGCCACCGAAGTTCCACCTCTCCTGCTTGCCGTCCTGATCGCCGGATGCGGCGGCGATGACGGGCCCCGGTTCGCCGCTCCCCAGGTTACGGTAACCCAACCGGTCCGGCAGGACGTGACGCCGTTCGTCGAATTCACCGGGACCACTCGGTCCATAGCCTCAGCGGAGGTAAGAGCCCGGGTGGCAGGCAGGCTGGAGAGCATGGCCTTCACGCCCAGTACCGTGGTGAACGAGGGCGATCTGCTGTTCGTGATCGAGCGAGAGCAGTACCAGGCCGACCGGGACGAAGCGGACGCCGGCCTCCGTTCTGCCAATGCCCAGCTGGCGTTGGCCGAATCCAATCTGGAGCGCATCAAGATGGCCCGGGAGTCGGAGGCGGTAAGCGAGCAGGATCTCGACCGCGCCGTGGCCCAGAAAGACCAGGCAGATGCCAGGGTGATGTCAGCGGAGGCGCAGCTGTCGGTGGCGGAACTCAACTACAGCTATACCCTTGTTCGCTCACCCATAACGGGTCAGGTGAGCCGCCGACTGGTCGACATCGGCAACCTGGTTGGGAGCTCCGAGCAGACGCTGCTGACGACGGTCAACGCCATGCAGCCCATCTTCGTGTACTTCGAGGCGCCGGAGCGGGTAGTGCTCAATCTGCTGGCGCTGAAAGCGGCCGAGGTTGCGGAGCGACCAGAATCCGACACCCTGAGCAACGCGTACGTGGCGACCGCTATCGACACGATGTTCCCGCACGTGGGCAAGATCGACTACATCGACAACACGGTGGACCCGACCACGGGGACCATCCAGATCCGGGCGGTGCTGCCAAACGACGACCTGGTGTTGTTTCCCGGCCTGTTCGTGCGTGTGCGGGTTCCTGCACGAGCTGTGCGCGACGCCATACTGGTCGATGAGCGGGCTATCGGCACCGACCTGGGCGGCAAGTACCTGTATGTACTCGGCGATTCGAGTGTAGTCGACCAACGGTACATCACCATCGGCTACACCACCGACGACGGGATGGCTCTCATTACCCAGGGCCTCGATGGAACCGAGACGTACATCGTCAACGGGATGCTCAGGGCGCGGCCCGGCTTCCCCGTGGCGGCCATGACCGAGGAAGAAGTGGCCGCCAAGCAAGCCGTTGCGGCGGGGAGCAGCGACTGATGTTCAGCCGGTTCTTCATCTACCGGCCGGTGTTTGCGCTGGTCATCTCGATCGTGATCGTGTTGATCGGGCTGATCTCGATCCCCACACTTCCGGTCGAGAGCATGCCCGACATCACGCCGCCCACGGTCCAGGTCAGCACCACGTTCCCGGGCGCCAATGCCCAGGTGGTGGAGCAGACCGTCACCACGCCCATCGAGCAACAGGTCAACGGCGTGGAAGACATGATCTACATGGAGTCGAAGAGCACGTCGAACGGGACGATGGATCTCACCGTCACGTTTGAGATCGGCACCGACGTGGACATGGCGGCGGTGTTGGTGCAGAACCGGGTGGCCATCGCCGAGCCGCTTCTTCCGGAGGAGGTCAAGCGCCAGGGCGTCACCACCAAGAAACAGTCGACCAACCTGACGTTGATGGTGAACCTGATTTCGCCGGACGACCGCTACGACGACGTCTTCATCAGCAACTATGCCACCACCCAGGTGAAGGACGTCCTGGCCCGGGTTCGAGGTGTTGGTGAAGTGCAGATGATGGGGGCCAAGGATTTCGGGATGCGGGTCTGGCTGAATCCAGCCCGGCTCAAGAGCCGCGAACTGACTTCGGACGAAGTGGTGGCAGCCCTGCGGGAGCAGAACGTGCAGGTGGCGGCGGGCAAGATCGGACAACCGCCCAACCCGGCAGGTCTCAACTTCGAATACACCATCACTACCCTCGGCCGCCTGACGACGGAGGAGGAATTCAGCAACATCATCATCAAGGCGAATCCCGACGGCGCCATCGTCCGGCTGCGGGACGTGGCCCGGGTGGAACTGGGAGCCCAGGACTATTCCTGGTACGTGCAACTGGGTGGCAAGCCGAGCGTGGGTCTGTCGATCTACCAGCTGCCGGGGTCCAACGCACTGGGGGTTGCCGGGGGTATCAACGCGGCCATGGAGCAACTGGCTGCCAACTTCCCGGAAGGCCTCGAGTATCGCATCGTCTACGACTCTACCCGGTACATCTCGGCGTCCATTGCCGAGGTGATCGAGACGTTGATCGTGGCAATCCTGCTGGTGATCTTCACGGTGTTCATCTTCCTGCAGGACTTCCGCACTACGCTCATCCCGGCGATCACCATTCCGGTCTCGTTGATCGGGACGTTTGCGGCCATGAAGATGATGGGAATGTCGATCAACAACCTGACGCTGTTCGGTCTGGTGCTGGCCATCGGCATCGTGGTGGACGACGCCATCCTGGTGGTCGAGAACACCATGCGCATCATCGATACCGAGAAGCTTGCCGCCAAGGAAGCCACTGCCAAGGCAATGGAAGAGGTGGGCGGCCCCATCATCGCCACCACGCTGGTGTTGCTGGCGGTGTTCGTGCCCACGACCATGATGCCGGGACTCACCGGCCGCCTGTACCAGCAATTTGCCCTCACCATCTCGGTTGCGACGGTGTTTTCCTCGGTGAACGCGCTGACCCTCAGTCCGGCGCTGGCTGGTCTCCTACTCCGGCCGAGCAAGACGGAGCAAGGCCGCTTTTTCACCTGGTTCAACAACAGCTTCGAGAAGGGTACCGCCAAGTACATGGGCGTCGTCACCAAGGTCACCCGGCGGACCGGCATCGCCATGGCCGTGTTCGGCGGCATACTGGTGATAATTTATTTGACATTTGCCGCCCTGCCCGGTGGATTCATTCCCGATGAAGACCAGGGCTATTTTTTCGTCAACGTGCAACTTCCCGACGGAGCGTCCTCCGAGCGCACAACCGAGGTGTTGGATAGGATCAATACCGTCCTGGCCGAGGCACCCGGGGTGGAGGCCTTCATCACCATCGGAGGATACTCGTTCCTGAACGGTGTGCAGGGCTCCAACTATGGCGCCGTCATAGCCACACTATTCCCCTGGGATGACCGGGGCAGCGCCGACCTCCACGTGGAAAGCATCATTCAACGACTGCAAGTGTTCTTGTTTGGCATACAGGAGGGCATCTCCTTTGCGTTCGGGCCTCCGCCGATCAGTGGACTGGGCGCGGCCGGTGGCTTCACCATGGAGATGCAGGACCGCACGGGATTGGGGTACCAACTGCTCGAAACTTTTGCCCGCGACATGGTTGGCGGCGGCCTGCAGAGCCCGGTACTCACTCGACTGAGCCAGAACTTCAGCGCCAACGTCCCGCAGATATTCGTCGACGTGGACCGCAACCGCGCCAAGACGTACGGCGTCCCGCTCCAATCGGTGTTCAGTACTCTGCAGTCCAATCTAGGATCGGCTTACGTCAACGATTTCAACGTGTTCGGCCGCACCTGGAAAGTCATGGTCCAGGCCGACCAACAGTTCCGCTCGCGGGCGCGTGATATCGCGAGCCTGGAGGTCCGCAGCCAGAGTGGCCGGATGATTCCCATCGGAGCCCTGGCGGAGGTGCGGGATACCACCGGGCCACAAGTGGTACGGCGGTTCAACATGTTCCCCTCGGCCACCATCTCGGGCCAGGCGGCCCCGGGCTCCTCGGAGAACCAGGCTACGGCGGAGATGGAAGTGCTGGCCGGGCAACTGTTGCCAGCGGGCATGGGCTACAGTTGGTCGGGAGTCACCTATCAGCAGAAGGCGGCTGGTAACCTGGCGCCGCTCATTTTCGGCTTGGCAATCGTATTCGTGTTCCTGTTCCTTGCGGCGCAGTACGAGAGCTGGACCATCCCGCTGGCCGTGATGTTGTCCATACCACTGT
>CAXMUQ010000137.1:0-4994 GCA_964196605.1 uncultured Acidimicrobiia bacterium | reverse complement strand
GGAGTCGGCTTCATCGTGAAAGTATCGGTGGTGGGTGCCGACCCCGAGTCGCCGCTCACATTGGGGCGGGCACACGCGGAGGTCGAGGAAGGATTGGCGGCTAGTGGAGTTCCGCACGCCGTTCTCCGGGCCGGGTCTTTCCTGCAAAACTTCCTGGGATCGGCAGACACGATCAAGAGCCAGGACCAGTTCTACGGCTCATCTGGTAACGGCAAGATCGCCATGATCGACGCGCGGGACGTAGCTGCGGCGGCGGTGGCTCTGCTCACCAGTCAAGAACCCACCGGTGGCGTATTCACGTTAACGGGGCCGGAAGCTTTGTCGAACGCCCAGGCCGCGGCGGTGATCTCGGAGGTGGTAGGACGGGAGATTCGTTACATGGATGTATCCGGTGACGCTCTCAAGGCGGGACTACTCGACGCCGGTCTCGAAGAATGGTTGGTCGACGATCTGGTGGCTTTGAACAAGGCCTTTGCCGGTGGAGCGGGTGAGGGTGTTACCGACGACGTCGAACGGCTTACGGGCCGCCCGGCACGAACCTTTGCCCAGTTCGTGGCCGACTACGCCGGTGCGTTCGGAAAGAACGGCCCTTAGGATTTGATGGAGGCGCTGTGTCAGGGTGATCCCTGGGAGGGACCATTGCCGGCGTCGAACTGCCAGGAGGTGTTGGGATCTACATCCGCGATCCGTGCCTCTGCGTGCGGGTTGAGGAGTTCGGCCGGGACGACCCACAGTCTGGTGCCGAAGAAAATCCCCTCGACTTCGAAAGCCTCCAGCGACGATTCCGAGAGATCAACGGTAATTTCGAGCATCGCGTTGCCCGGCGGGCCGTCGACGGCGCTCAGCGGCTGGTCGGTAAGCCACACGCCCTCGAGGGGGCCTTCGTCGTCTCGGGAACGCGAATCGCGGATATCGAAGGTCCAGGGCTCGTCCTTGAAGCCGCGGCGAACGGCTTCGCTGGCTTGGCCGATGGAGGTCCGATGATAGAAGGTCAGTGCCATGGTTCAAGGATGCACTGTCCGCCGGCGGTTCGCTAGGCCGGGGTTGTCGGGTCGCTCAGAACTCCGGCTGGAGGATCCACAGCCCGCTGTTGACGTCTGAGACGTAGAGCAGGCCGTTGTGGAGCTGTGGCGCCCAGGCGCAAGTATCGCTACCGGTATTGTTGAAGCACCCTCCTGTGCCGTTGCCATATACAGCCTGAATGATGGTGCGACCTTGAAGGTCCAACCGACCGAGTAAATCGCCAGTGGCATCGACAGCGTAGACGCCGTCGCCGTACCACGAAAGCCAAAGAATATTGCTGGTTTCGTCGATCCAGAAGTTGTGGGGCTTGGCGGGTGTATCTGGCGTACGAAATTCAGCGACCAACGTCGGGTCCTGTAGGTCGGCGACATCGATGACGTACATGCTCCCTGGTCCCCTGACCTCATCTCCGACAAGAACGTATCGGCGGGTCGGCCAGTACCAGGCGTTGTGCACCTTCACGCCAGGTATGACTATCCGTGCCACCTCGACTGGGGCCGTGGGTGAGCCCCCCACAATGCCGTTGCCAACGTCCAGGATGATCAATCCTGCATCCCAGTGCGACACGAACGCCAAGCCATCCCTGACGTAGACGTCGTGCACGAAACTCGACCCGGCATGGAACGTGGCGACACGTCTGGGCGCCCTGGGATCGAACGCGTCGAGGATATGGAGTCCGCCAACGTCGTTGACGGCGAGGTACAGGTATCGACCTTCGTACCACGCGTTGTGGACACCCAGCGCCAACCCATCGACAAAGCGCCTGAGGAGCTGCGGTGCAGCAGGGTCTTGCACGTCGATCAGGGTTACGCCGTTGCGACCGTCAACGGACCCTTCGTGGGTCAGCACGGCCACTCGTCCGTCGGGTCTGAGCTTCACGTCGTTGATCACCGCGGCATCGACGGTGAAGGAGGCCAACCGAATCGCGTTGCCGGGAGCGGCGACGTCCCAAATGAACAACTCGTTACCCCTGTCCGACCCTCGCGAGAAGGAACCGGAATAGACGTAGTTGCCGTGCACCCACAGGTCGGTGTTCCAGGGTCCGGTCTGGAATCCGCGACCCACGGTGGTGAGGCTCCCGGCCGTGACACCGCGGGCCTGGATTTCGAGGGCCATAGTGTCGGCCAGCGATCCGTGGCTGACGATGACCTCGACCGGGCCGGGCTGGTAGCCGACGAACCGAGTGTCCATGGGGAAGTCACCCGTCCCGAAAGGCTCGACCGACCATGAGAGGGCTATCGGATTTATGGGGTTGCCGTTGGCGTCGAACGCTTCGACTGCGAAGGATATCGGCTCACCTTGGCGCACGGTCTCCGGGCTCCCGGAGAATTGCAGGGTGTTGGGAGGGCCGCTGGGGCCTGCGGGGTCACCGCATGCCGCAGCGATGATCAGAGAGCCGAAGAGGGTGGTATTCGGTGAGCGTCGCATGCCAGTCCCCTCGAGGCGCGTGCCGGGTGCAGGCCCAAATCGGCCGGTCAGGTGGGAGACGATTCTGCGCTCCGCTACGACACCCCGGCCCGGGCTCAGCGAGGCTCGGCAGGAGTACAGTGGATTCACGCCTTGCCCAGGTCTGGGCGCGATGACAATTTTCGTCCGTTCCCTCACCCAGTCCATCCACATTCTATCCGACCCCATCACATGAGATCAACTTTCGCCGCACTCGCACTTATCCTGACGGGACCCGTTCTAGCGGCCCAGGCGCTGGATCCTGTCGAGGAGACAATCGTTCGCTACGTGGATGCCCACACCGCAGAAGCCATCGGGCTTCTCGAGCGAGTAGTGAACATCAACAGTGGCACCATGAACCTGCCCGGCGTGCGCGAAGTGGGCCGGGCGTTCGCCGCAGAGTTCGCCGCCATTGGTTTCGAGACGCAATGGGTGTCATTGCCTGAAGAGATGAATCGGGCCGGCCACTTCTTCGCCGAGCGATCCGGTACCTCGGGAAAGCGGCTGCTCTTGATCGGGCACCTGGACACGGTGTTCGAAAGCGACAGCCCGTTCCAGCAGTGGATGCGGTACGATTCGATCGCCCAAGGACCTGGAACCGAGGACATGAAGGGCGGCGACGTCGTCGTGTTGTATGCTCTCAAGGCCCTGCACGCGGCTGGTGCGCTCGACGATACGCAAATCATCGTGGCCTTCACCGGCGACGAGGAGGATACCGGCGACCCACTCGAGGTAACCAGGCGGCCGCTTATCGAAGCCGCTCAACGAAGCGACATTGCCCTGGGTTTTGAAGGCGGCGTGGAGACGATGAACACGGCCACGATTGCCCGGCGAGGCTTCACGGGCTGGAAGTTGCGCGTCACGGGCGTGCGGGGTCACTCCTCTCTCATCTTCAACGATCGCTTCGGTAGTGGCGCCATCTTTGAGGCCGCCAGGATTCTCAATACGTTCCATGAAGAACTGGCTGGAGAGGAGTATCTCACATTCGGGGCCGGAGTGATCCTCGGCGGGACGGATGTCGAATTCGATTCCGAACTGTCGCGGGGTGGTGCATTCGGAAAAACCAACGTGATACCACAAGAGGTGGTGGTGGCCGGAGATCTGAGGACGCTGACGACAAAACAGCGCGACCGCGTCAAGGAGAGGATGCGCGAGATTGTTACCCGGCACCTGCCGCAGACGGGTGCCACCATCGAGTTTCGCGACTCCTACCCTCCGATGGCGCCGACCGATGGTAACAGGGCGCTGTTCGCTCGATTGGATCAGGTGAGCCGAGACTTGGGCTACGGCCCGATGGAAATCGTAGACCCGGGTCGGCGTGGGGCGGCCGACGTGTCATTCGTGGCGCCGTACGTCGACGGGCTGGATGGGTTGGGAATGTTGGGGGATGGGGGGCACACGACTGAGGAGATGGTGTTTCTCGAGTCGATGGCGGTCATGACGAAGAGGGCGGCGGTTTTGATTTATCGATTGACGAGGAACGAGTAGCTGGCCGTGAAGTGGGCGCGGGTCTCTCGATCGGTTCTCGGGGGTAGGCCGGATGCGGGAAGGGCGACGCATGCGTCGCCCTTGTGTCGTAGGGCAATTCGCCCCAACCCGTTGCCACCCGCCACCTCCCCCTACAGCCCCTTAATAATGAACATCCTCCCGGTCCAGGTCCCCTTGATAGCGCTCCGAGCTGACGTAATCAACAGATCGTCAATGCCATCACCATCCACGTCCCCCATACCGGTGGCGTCGAAGCCGAAGGTTTCCCCGGGGACGATGCCGGTATAGGCCTGCATCAGGCTGCCGTCCTTGCCGGAGTAGAGATAGGACTTCCCGCCACTGGGCGCCTGGCTGGCGTGCTGCCAGGCGCCGACTATTAGGTCGTCGTGGCCGTCGTGGTTCAGGTCGCCGGCGTCAGCCACGCCTATGCCGAAACCGTCGCCGGGGGCTTCACCGGTCTTTACCATGAGTTGCTCGCCGGTAGCGCCCGAGTTGACGAAGATGCGGCCTGTGAAAGCGCCCAGGGCGCCGTGGGCCCAATCTGAGGCGTACACATCGGGCGTCCCATCGGCGTCGACGTCGCCCACCACGGACACGAACATGGCTCCAAGCTGCTGGCTGCCTTCATCCGCTTCCATGACGAACGTCGGCTCGTGGTCGAGCGAGCGGTACACGTACACCCGCCCGCCGTTGGTGGGGCCCGCGTTGGGAGCGCCAATGGCGATGATGCCGCGGGATCCATCGTGCCAACCCCCGGCCGCACTGCCGAAGGCATCGCCCGCCCGCTCGCCGGCAAAGGCGAACAACAGCGAACCGTCCCTGCCGGAATAGACGTATGCCGCCCCGGCGCCTTGCTGTGCACCCGGGGCGCCGACGAGCACGTCGGCGTGACCGTCGTCGTCGACGTCACCGAGGTCGGCCACCTTGCGGCCGAACCCGCTGGCGGAGTCGGGTTCTGCCAAGGTGTACAAGATCCGTCCGTCATCGCCTGAAAAGATGTAGGCTTTGCCTTCATTCGGTGCTCCGGCGATGACGTC
>CAXMUQ010000136.1:0-13406 GCA_964196605.1 uncultured Acidimicrobiia bacterium | reverse complement strand
GTGCGCCTTGACGGGTGAGGGAGACGCCTACTGCTGGGGCAATAGCGGCTCGGGGCAAGTGGGAGACGGCCGCTCCTGGAACAGGCAGAACATCGCCGATGAACCCACGATGGCCGTTGGCGGGCACACCTTCAATCAGCTGATGGCCGCGTTCGACTTCTCCTGCGGGCTGGAAGGGACCGGTGGGGTCTATTGCTGGGGTGGCGTAGACCTGACCGAGTACACCGATTCCATCTACCGGCGGCCGGCATTGGTGTCCAAGGGAAAGACCTTCAACCTCATCTTCGGCACGGGCGACCATCTATGTGCCTTGATCCAGCAGGTCGCCTGGTGCTGGGGCCAGAACCGGCAGGGCCAATTGGGTGATTCGACTTGGACCCGGCGCAACGAGCCGACCGCGGTGGTGGGTGGATTGAAGTTCTTCCAGCTGACGGCTGGACCGGTCCATACGTGTGGGATCACGTCGGCGGGGAAGGCCTATTGCTGGGGCGAAGACCATGTTGGCCAGTTGGGTACAGGCGGTCGAGAGTACCGAGGCCAAGGCCAACCCTGGCCCCTCGAAGTCTACGGTGGTTTGCCTTTCACCCAGATCGTGGCCGGAGGTACTCACACCTGCGCCATCGAAGTCGGTGGCAGGGCTTACTGCTGGGGTGACAACCGGCAATCCCAGATCGGCCAGGAACGCACCAAGTTCAACTATCGCAATTGGCCTCAGTTGATCTTGGGCGAGGCGGCGGACCCTGAGTAGTCCGATGATTGCCGGACTTTCGTGGAGCGCCTGGATGCTCATCCTGGCATCGGTGGGGATCGGCCTCGTCATCGAGGTGACGGTGTACCGGCGAGGGCGGCGCAGCCGGTGACGGCGTCCGCCACAATCGTCGCGGTCATCGCGGCCTATCTGCTGGTCCTGGTCGGGATCGGCTTCTGGGCCAGCCGGGACTCCAAGGACATCAGCGGTTATTACGTGGGCCACAAGAGGTTGCCGGCCTGGGTCATAGCCTTCAGCGCCAACACCACCGGGGAGAGCGCCTGGTTGCTGCTGGGGCTCACGGGGATGGGCTATCTGGTGGGCATCCACGCGTTCTGGGTGGTGCTGGGTGAGGTGATGGGCGTGGCTGTGGCCTGGGCCTTCGTGGCAAAGCCGTTCAAAGAGGCGACCGACAAGTACGACGCCATTACGGTACCCGATTATCTGGAAGCGCGGTTCGGCGACACGCGCCATGTCATTCGGGTTATCAGCATGGTCATCATCGTCGCGATGGTCACGGCCTACACCTCGGCGCAGTTGACCGCGTCGGGCAAGGCGTTCAGCGCGTTTCTGGGAACGAGCTACCCGACCGGTGTGTTGATCGGTGCGGCTGTGATTTTGTTCTACACCACGGTGGGCGGCTTCAAGGCCGTGGCTTACAGCGACGTGCTTCAGGGCGTGTTGATGTTCACCGGGTTGCTGGTGCTCCCCATCGTCGGCATCGCCGCCGCCGGTGGTTGGGTGCCACTGATGGATCAACTCCGGTCTCTCGATCCGGCGCTGCTCGAGCCTATGGGATCATTCGGCTTCTCGGTGGCGGGAGTCTTGAGCGCCCTGAGCTTCGCCGGCATCGGCCTTGCCTTTCTCGGCGCCCCGCAACTGCTCACCCGGTTCATCTCGGCCAAGGACACCCGCGCCATCTCTGACGGTGGCCTAATCGCGGTGGTGTGCATCATCGTCTTCGACGTGGGCGCGGTGCTGACAGGTATGGCCGGGCGGGCACTGTTTCCTGGATTGGCCGATCCCGAAACCATCTTCGCCACGATGAGCGCGGAACTGTTCCCCGCGGTGTTCACCGGCATTTTCCTGGTGCTGGTGCTGGCTGCCATCATGTCTACCGTGGATTCGGTGCTGATCCTGGCATCGTCGGCCGTTGTGCGGGATGTGGTGCAGAAGACGCTCGGATCCAAAGCGAGCGAACGCCGATTGACGACCTACGGCAAACTGACAACGGTAATTATCGGGATCATCGCCCTGATGTTTGCCTTTGGTGAAGTGCGGGCGCTGTTCTGGTTCGTGCTGTTCGCCTGGTCGGGACTGGGCGCGGCCTTTACCCCCGTGGTGCTGGCGGCCCTGTTCTGGAAGGGCGCCACCCGCCAGGGCGCCATCGCCGGGATGGTGGTGGGTTTTCTGGTGACGGTGATCTGGGTGGTGGCGTTCAAAGCCGACTTCTACGACTTGTATGAGATGATTCCGGGATTCATTGCAGGGCTGGGGACGATTGTGGGTGTTAGTCTGGTGACGGGAGGTCGGAAAAGCGGTCAGGCGGTCAGACGGTCGGACGGTCCGTGATGTGGAAGTCTTCCTCCAGTACATGTTATTCCTTATAGTAGTCCGACTATGCCGCCAGCAGTCAGCCACTAGCCACTAGCCAACCACTCCCTGCCTATGCCCGATCCTGAAGCCCGCCTCACTACCGCTCTGTCCGATCGCTACGAGATCGAAGGGGAATTGGGCCATGGCGGCATGGCCGTGGTCTACTTGGCCAACGACGTCAAACACGACCGCAAGGTGGCGCTCAAGGTGCTGCGTCAGGAGTTGGCGGCGGTAATCGGCGCCGAGCGGTTCCTGCAGGAGATCAAGGTCACGGCCAATCTGCAGCACCCGCACATCCTGCCGCTGCACGATTCGGGTGAGGCCGACAGCTTTCTGTTCTATGTCATGCCGTACGTCCAGGGTGAATCACTGCGCGATTTGCTCGACCGCGAGAAGCAACTCGGCATCGAAGAAGCGGTCACCTTCACCACACAGATCGCCAGTGCCCTCGACTACGCCCACCGGCACGACGTCATCCACCGTGACATAAAGCCGGATAACATCCTGATTCACGACGGTCAGGCACTGGTGGCTGACTTCGGCATCGCTCTGGCGGTGAGTCACGCCGGGGCAACCCGGATGACCGAAACGGGTCTGTCGATCGGCACGCCGCAGTACATGAGTCCCGAACAGGCCATGGGCGATCGGGAGGTCGACGCCCGGAGTGATGTGTATTCGCTGGGTGCGGTGCTATATGAAATGCTTACCGGCGACCCACCCTATACTGGGTCTACCGCCCAGGCCATCGTGGCCAAAGTAATCACCGAGAAGCCCACGTCGGTTTCGGTGACGAGAGATACCGTACCGGACCATGTGGCCGCGGCCGTAGACATGGCGCTGGCTAAGCTGCCCGCGGACCGGTTCCACTCGGCGGCGGACTTTTCCCAGTCATTGGCAGGCCGCGGCCCCACGATGGTGCCGGGCACTTCGACCAGTCGCGGAGAAAGCACCCAAACGCGCGCATCTTCGAACCTCGTGCCTTGGGCAATAGCTGCGGTGATGGCACTCGTGTCGGTCGTCCTGGTGATCACCACGCTCCGCGGAACAGGCAGGGATAGCCAATCGACTGTTCACGCTTCGCTGCAGCTTACTCCCCCCGTGTACCTGGCGCCGCGTCAACCGGCATTCTCAGTAGACGGTCAGCTGCTGGTAATCTCCGGTGTGGCCAACGGGGAGAATCAAATACTCGCCCGCCGGTTGGACTCGGATGCCTTTCATCCCGTTCCTGGCACGGAACAGGGGACCAATCCATTTCTCTCTCCCGATGGCAATTGGATCGGCTTCACCAGTCGTGACAACAAACTGATGAAGGTTCGCGTGACTGGGGGTTCCCCGGTCGAGCTAACGGACGCCCAGTTCGGTGGCGGCGACTGGGGAGCGGACGGCACCATCGTTTACACCATGAGCTACCTCAGCGGCCTGTGGCGAACGACTGAGACGGGCGCAGACGCAATCGAAATCACGACACCCGATCTGGGCCGGCGAGAACTGGCCCACTGGTGGCCACAGATCCTTCCCGACGGCGAGCACGTGCTGTTCACCAATTTTTCGACCCCGATCGACAGCGCCCGCCTCGAAGTCGTATCCCTGAAAACGGGTCAGCGCACCATCCTGGTCGAGGGCGCGGTGTACGGGCGCTATGTGACATCAGGCCATCTGCTCTACGCCCGCGATGAGTCCATCCGGGCCGTGCGATTCGATCCTGATCGGCTCGAAATCAGTGGATCTGCTGTGCCGGTAGTCGAAGACGTCGCCATGGACCCATCCGACGGGCTGGGCTTCTTCGCCGTGTCGCACAGCGGGCATCTGGCCTATGTCAAAGCATCGGTGGCTCAGCCGGATCGGGAGATGGTGTGGGTCGACCGTCGCGGGCTCGAAACGGCCGCTCCCCTCCAAGCCAGACGGTACCTAGACGTCAAGTTGTCACCCGACGGAGGTCGGGTGGCGCTGTCACTATGGGACGGCATCGATCAGGATGTGTGGATCCATGACTTCGACCGGGAGCTGTTGACCCGATTGACCTTCGAGCCCGCTCGTGGTTTTGACCCGCTGTGGACACCTGACGGGCAGCGGGTGATCTACCGAGCGGAACGACCGGTATTCGACCTCTATTGGTTGGATGTCGACGGCAGTCAGGGAGCAGAACCGCTGCTCGTCAGTGACACGGACAAGCACCCCGGGTCCGTCTCGCCCGACGGAACTATCCTGGCATATGGAAAGAGCCTCCCAGCAGGAAGCCAGATTTGGCTCCTGCCACTGATAGGAGATGCCCGTGAGCCGGTCCTCTACCTGGCAACCGAGTACGACTTGAGCGGGCCACGGTTTTCTCCCAACGGCAAATGGATGACCTACACTTCCGACGAATCGGGGCGCAACGAGGTCTATCTGCAATCGTATCCCGATCCGTCGATCATGAAGCGACAGGTATCGACAACCGGAGGCAGGACCTTTGCCTGGACCAAGGCGGGACGGGAATTCCTGTACGTGCGCGGTGACAGTGTCCTGGCCGTTTCGGTCGACCAAGAGACCGGCCGGACCGGCCGTCCGGTGCTTCTGTTCCGTGGCGAGTACGGCGATGGTGACGTCACCGCCGACGGCGAGCGGTTCCTGATCGTCAAGATGCCCGACGCCCAACGACCGCGGCGGATAGAACTGGTACTCAATTGGCTCGACGAGTTGGAGACGGAAGTTCCATGATGGTAGCGCGGAGAGCGGTATGCAGTGTGCGGGGAGGTGTATTTCTCGCTGCGCTGGTCTTGGGCTGTGCCGAGCCGGATCCGGCACCAAAAGTGTTGCTCATCGGCTTGGACGGTGTCAGGGTCGACATCCTGGCCCAGGCTCACACGCCCAACATCGACGTCCTGGCCGATGCCGGACTGTTCAGCGATGAGGCGTGGACCGGCGAAGAGACCGTGAGCGGGCCAGGTTGGTCAAGCATGGTGATCGGCGTGTGGGCCGACAAACACGGCGTGCACAACAACGACTTCACGGAAAACGTCTATCATCAGTATCCCGATTTTCTGACCCGATTGGAACAGGTCGACTCCACGTTCAACACGTTTGCGGTACTCGACTGGCCGCCGCTGGGCGAGTCGGTGGACGGCGGGCCGCTGTTCAGTGACGCCATCGATGTCAAGATCAACTTCGACGGCGAAGAAATGGGCTACGACGTGGCCGATTCGTTGAGCGTGTTGGCCGCCATCGACCACCTCACCAATGCCGACCCAGACGCCGCCTTTGTATACCTCGGGTACATCGACATCGTGGGCCACGACACCAGTTCACTCGACCCTCTGTACCTGGCATCGATCGAGGCAGCTGACATACAAGTGGGGCAAATTCTTGCCGCTGTCCGAGCTCGGGCCACGTATTATGACGAAGACTGGCTCATCCTGATGAGCACCGATCACGGCCGGAGCGACAACGGCGGCCATGGCGATCAGTCCCTCGAGGAACGCACCATCTTCTACCTGGCCAGCGGGTCTACCCCCGATTCGCTGGCAACCGATCGACCCGACGGTCCCTTCATCGTCGACGTCGCCGTGACGGCTCTCGATCACCTCGGCGTGGCTATTGATCCAGTGTGGGGATTGGACGGGGTGGTGCGGAGGTGACTGCCGAGATCCGATAGCCACCAACCACCATCAACAACTACTATCAACTACCACCAACGGAACCATGGCCTTCGCAAGAGTGTCTGACATCCGAGGTCATTTTCCCGCCTTGGAACGCATCCATAACGGCTACCCGGTCGCCTATTTCGACGGACCCGGAGGCACCCAGGTGCCCCGGGCAGTGTCGGAGGCGATGGTCGATTATCTCCACCATCACAACGCCAACACTCACTGGCACTATCCCACCAGCGTCGAAACCGATGAGGTCCTGGAAAATGCCAGGTCGGTGTTCGCTGCGTTTCTGAAGTGTCGGGTCAACGAAGTGGTGTTTGGCGCCAACATGACTGCGCTGACGCTACACGCTTCCCGGGCGCTGGCGCGGTCGTTTCCGGCCGGCGCCGAGGTGGTCGTCACCGAACTGGACCACCACGCCAATGTGGATCCGTGGCGGGAGCTGGAAAAAGACTTTGACGTGCGGGTACGCACCGCTCGAATGGTGCCCGGAACGGCCCAAGTGGATTGGGCTCATCTCGAGGACCAGATCACCGACCAAACTGCTCTGCTTGCAATCGGTGCCGCATCCAATGCACTCGGCACTGTCACCGACGTACGCCGGGCTGCCGACATGGCTCATGTAGTCGGCGCACTGGTATACGTTGATGGGGTTCACTACGCTCCCCACCGCTTGCCGGACGTCGCTGCACTCGGTGCGGACATGTTTGCATGTTCGCCGTACAAGTTCTACGGCCCACACCTGGGCGTACTGTACGGGCGAGGCGATCTACTTTCGAGCCTCGATCCCCCGCGTTTGCTGCCGGCCGGCCAGGAGGCGCCGGAGCGGTTCGAGACCGGCACGCTCAACCATGAGGGAATCGTCGGTGCAGCGGCGGCCGTCGAGTGGTTGGCCATGCTGCCCGGAGAGGGTGGATTACTGCGCGATCGATTGGAGAACGGCTACGCGGAACTGGGAGCCCGGGGAGAGAGACTGGTCGACCAACTCTGGGCCGGCCTCTCGGCTATCAAAGCCGTTCGGTTGTATGGCCCCCAGCCAGGTGAACCACGGACCGACACGTTGGTGTTCACCGTGGAGGGATGTTCATCAGAGTCGGTAGCCCGGTTCCTGGCCGACAGAGGCGTGTTCGTTTCCAACGGTGATTTCTACGCCCAGACAGCGGTGGAACGCCTGGGACTGCAGCCGGATGGGTTGGTTCGTGCGGGGTGCGCGTGTTATACGACGGGAGAAGAAGTCGATCGGTTGGTCATGGGCGTTCGTGAGGTGGTCAAAGGCAATGGGCCATAGCCAATAGCCGAAGCCCATAGCTCGGCCCCGTCTCAGGCGATACATTGTCGCTCACGATCACCTATCGTGACTTCGAGGACCGCCCCATGCCTCTTCTTATCAAGAACGGTGAAATTGTCACCGCGTCCGACCGCTATCGCGCCGACATTTACTGTGCCGGCGAGACCATCACCCGCATCGAACCGACTATCGACCCGTCGGAGTTGCCCAAGAACGTCGAGGTCATCGATGCGACCGGGAAAATGGTGTTTCCGGGATTCATCGACCCGCACGTGCACATTCATTTGCCGTTCATGGGTACGCTGGCCCGGGACGACTATGAATCGGCCAGCAAGGCGGCGCTGGCGGGCGGCACCACCACGCTGATCGAGATGATTTGCCCGGGACCCACCGATGACCCACTGGATGCCTTCGAGGATTGGGCGTCGCGCGCGGTGTCGTTGGCCGCAGTGGACTACACGTTCCATATGTCGGTGGTGCGGTTCGACAAAAAGGCGCAGCGGCAGCTCCGCACTATCGTGAACAAGAGGGGCATTCCCTCGTTCAAGGTGTTCCTGGCCTACAAAGGCGCACTCAATTTGCCGGACGAAGAGCTGTTCGGCACCCTGCAGCTGGCCCGGGAATTGGGCACCATCGTCACCGCCCACTGCGAGAACGCCGAAGCCATCGACGCCATGCAACAGACCTTGGTGGCGGAGGGGAAGACGGGGCCTGAGTACCACTACGTCTCGCGCCCGCCCGTCGTGGAGGCCGAGGGTGTGCATCACATTTTGACTTTCGCCGAATTGACCGGGGCCCATGTCTACACGGTCCACACGTCATGCGATGAGGCGGTACGGACGGCGTTGGGGGCACGTTACCGGGGAACCAACGTGTGGATAGAAGCGGTGGTGCCGCACCTGGTGCTCGACAAGAGCTACGCCGAGCGAGGGAATTTCGAGGGAGCTAAGTACGTCATGTCGCCGCCGCTCAGAGAGAAGCGCAATCAGCCGGTGTTGTGGAATGCCATTCGGCGCCGGTTCATCAGCACTATCGGTACCGACCATGCTCCCTTCGATGTCCGTCAAAGAGAAGTGGGCCGTGACGATTTTACCAAGATCGCCAACGGGATACCGTCGCTGCAGGAGCGTATCGGTCTGGTGTACACCCACGGCGTGGTGGCCGGGCTAATCGACATTCACACCATGGTCGACGCCTGTAGTACCCAGGCTGCCAAGTTGTTCGGGATGTATCCTCAAAAAGGCGCCGTGGCGATCGGCAGCGACGCCGATCTAGTGGTGTTCGATTCCGATTATCGAGGCACTTTCAAACGTTCCACCAGTTATTCGAACGTGGACTACAACGCTTACGAGGGATGGCAGGTACAGGGTCGCCCCAGCGTGGTTACGGTACGTGGTGAGGTTCAGGTCCGGGATGGTAAATTCGTTGGCACTATCGGGAGGGGCCGCTTGGTGGAACGCGACGCAACTCACTGAGCATGGAGTTGGGAGCTAGGATGGGAGCTACCCGCCCCCGCTCCTAGGCGTTTGTTAGCTGTTGACTTCCTCTCGATTGCTCTCCAGGGTTAGGATTCACCACGGCGCCGGCGCTCAGTTCGCTTGGCCGCTTTCCCTTTCTGAAAGCCCATATGACGACGGCACTGCGCAATTTCATCGGTGGTGAGTGGGTCGAGTCGTCTGCCACGTCGCACCACGAGGTGATCGACCCGGCCACAGGCGAGGAGCTGGGACAGACACCGCTGTCGGGGGCTGGCGACGTTGATCAGGCGGTAGCCGCGGCCCAGGACGCGTTCACCACTTGGCGCCGGGTACCGCCGGTTGTCCGGGCACGATACCTGTTCAAGCTCAGGGCGTTGATGGAGGAGCGGTTCGAGGATCTGGCCGCGACAGTCACCCGGGAGAACGGCAAGACGCTGGATGAGTCACGCGGATCGGTGCGGCGCGGCATCGAGAACGTGGAGCACGCCTGCGGCATTCCGACGTTGATGATGGGGCAGGCGTTGGAGGACATAGCCGCCGGTATCGACTGTGAATTTGTACGGCAGCCAATTGGAGTGTGCGCGGCGATCACCCCTTTCAATTTCCCCGCCATGGTTCCGCTGTGGTTCTGGCCCTACGCAATCGCTACCGGCAACACTTTCATTCTGAAACCCAGCGAGCAGGTCCCACTGTCGGCCGCCTTGCTGACGGAACTCGCGGCCGAGGCGGAAATTCCTCCTGGGGTGCTCAACCTGGTGCATGGCGGGAAAGACGCGGTCAACGCCCTGCTTGAGCATCCGGGAATCGCCGCAATTTCGTTCGTGGGATCTTCTCCGGTGGCCAAGCACGTGTACACCACAGCAGCCGCTACGGGCAAGCGGGTGCAGGCGCTCGGTGGCGCAAAGAATCATATCGTCATCATGCCTGATGCGGATATGGACCGGGCGGTGGCCAACATTACAGAATCTATCTTCGGTTGCGCGGGACAACGCTGCTTGGCGGGCAGCGTCATGCTGGCTCCCGGCAAGGCATACCAGCCATTTCGCGACAAGCTCATCGCGTCGGCCAAAGGCCTCACTATGGGCTATGGACTCGATGACGGCGTTACGTTGGGTCCTGTAGTGTCGGCCCGAGCCAAGGAGCGGGTAGTGGCGATGATTGACAGCGGTCAGTCAGATGGTGCGGAACTCCTGCTGGACGGGCGTGGTGCTGCTGTGGCCGAGTATCCGGATGGTGCGTTCGTGGGACCGACGGTATTCGACGGCGTTGAGCCTTCGATGCGGATCGGCCACGAGGAGATATTCGGGCCGGTAGCGTCGGTGACTCATGTCGAAGACCTCGATGATGCCATCCAGAAAGTGCACGCGTCGGGTTTCGCGAATGCTACGTCAATTTTTACCACCAGTGGCCGATCGGCACGCGAGTTCCGCTACAACGTCGGCGTCAGCATGATCGGCGTCAACATCGGCGTGGCGGCACCGATGGCGTTCTTCCCGTTTGGTGGCACCAAGGGGTCGTTCTACGGTGATCTCAAGGCTCACGGGCACGATTCGGTGCAGTTCTATACGGATAAGAAGGTGGTGATTTCGAGGTGGTGAGTGTGGGGTGCGGAGTGCGGAGTGTGGAGGAAATCCGAATCAGGTTAGGGCGTGGGAGCAGTCAACCACCCCGCGCTTGAACCAGACTTTCTGAGGCTTTTCATGCGATCTGTCACCGGCGGCTTAATTCAGATGTCCAATCCCATCAACGACCCCGACGCCTCGATCGAGGATGTGCGCGAGGCAATGGTGGAGAAGCATCTTCCGCTCATCGATGAAGCGGCCAAGAAGGGGGTGCAGATCCTCTGCCTTCAGGAAATGTTCAACGGCCCGTATTTTTGCCCCAGTCAGGATGCGCGCTGGTGCGACATCGCCGAGTCAATCCCTGGACCAACCATCGAACAGATGCAGGCGATCGCCAAACGGCATTCGATGGTAATGATCGTTCCGATCTACGAGAGAGAGCTTCCCGGTGTGTACTACAACACCGCCGCGGTGATCGATGCCGACGGTACTTACCTTGGCAAGTATCGCAAGAACCATATCCCCCAAACGTCCGGGTTCTGGGAAAAATTTTTCTTTAAACCGGGCAACCTGGGGTACCCCACGTTCAAGACGGCCTACGCCACCATAGGCGTGTACATCTGTTACGATCGCCACTTCCCGGAAGGAGCTCGGCTTCTGGGCCTCGCCGGGGCGGAGATCGTGTTCAATCCATCCGCCACGGTGAAAGGTTTGTCACAGTACCTGTGGAAGCTTGAGCAACCGGCCCACGCGGTAGCCAACGGGTATTTCATGGGGTGCAACAATCGTGTCGGAACTGAAGCACCGTGGAACGTCGGCGAGTTTTACGGTTCGAGTTATTTCGTCGACCCGCGCGGTAATTTCCTGGCCGAAGGTAGTGAAGACCAAGACGAACTGGTGGTCGCCGAGATGGATCTGGATATGATCGAGGAGGTACGCCGTACGTGGCAATTCTACCGCGACCGCCGGCCGGAGACGTATGGGGGGATGGTGGAGCAATTGCCGTGAAACAGTGCGGAGTGCGGTGTACGGAGTGCGGAGGGGAACGATAGTACAGTGGCCTTGAGCATGGTCTACCCTCCATCTGCCGCACTCCGCACTGATTGCCTTTGAAAGGGACCATCTCTTGGATTCCAAAACCGTCCGCACCAAGCATTCAGAATTTCTCTTCCCCTGCGTGGCCAACTACTACGACGAACCTCTGATCATCGTGGAGGGGCGCGGGTCGCAGGTGCGGGATATCGATGGAAGGGAATACCTGGACTTCTTCGGTGGCATTCTCACGCTCGGGGCAGGACACGCACACCCAGAGATCGTCAAGCGGATCCAGGATCAGGTCGCTCGGCTGACCCACACATCGACCTTGTACCAAACCGAAGAGATAGTGCGCGTGGCCGAGAAGCTGGCCGACATTACGCCGGGAAAGCTCAAGAAAAGCTTCTTCACCACCGATGGGACCGGGGCCGACGAGACGGCCATATTGCTGGCCAAGATTTACACAGGCAGCCAGGAGATCGTGGTGCTGAGGCACGGTTACGCCGGGCGCAGCCTACAGGCCATCTCGATCACGGGTCACGCGCCTTGGCGCCTCATCCCGTCGCAGGTCCCCGGCATCAAACACGGGCACCCGGCCTACTGTTACCGGTGCCCGTTCGGTTTGACGTATCCTGATTGCGAGGTGAAGTGCGCCCAGGACATGGAAGAGCTGATTCGGACTGAAACCAACGGCAAACCCGCAGCGTTCATGGCCGAGCCCATCCAAGGTGTCGGCGGATTCATCACTCCGCCCAAGGAATATTTCGAGATCGCCGTTGGCATCGTCCGCAAGTACGGCGGTGTGTTCATCTGCGATGAAATCCAAACGGGATTTGGCCGCCTGGGCGATCACTGGTGTGGCATCGAGCACTGGGGCGTCAAGCCAGAGATCATGACCTTCGCCAAGAGCATCGCCAACGGCTTCCCGGTCGGAGCCACCATCGCCACCCCGGAGGTGGCTGACGCTTTCACTGGGTTGTCGCTCTCGACTTTCGGTGGGAATCCTATTTCCATGGCTGCCACCGAGGCGACGATCGATGTGTTGCAGCAGGAAGACGCGCCCCGGCGCGCCGCCGAGCGAGGCGCCCAGCTTCGGGATCACCTCGAATCGTTCAAGGAGAAGTATCCCATCATCGGGGATGTTCGGGGCATGGGACTGATGCAGGCTATCGAGTTGGTGGAAGACCGGGACAGCAAGACACCAGCGGCGGGCAAGGCCAATCAACTGATGGAAGCGACCAAGCGACAAGGTCTGCTGATTGGCAAGGGTGGTCTGTACGGCAACGTCATGCGCATTGCCCCGTCGATGCTGATATCCGCCTCGGAGATTGACGAAGGCGCCCGCCTGCTGGATGCCGCTTTGGCGGAGATCGGTTGACTACCCCTGCGGACGCCGGGTATGACCCGGCTCTCGCCAACGCTGATCTGCTGCCGGTGCCACAGGACCAGCGCACCTGGAACCTGTGGAATATCGCCGCGCTATGGGTCGGCATGGCCATCACTATCCCTACCTACACCTTGGCTTCTAGCTTGGTCGAGCGCGGCTGGACCTGGCAGGCGGCGGTGGGGTCGGTGGTGCTCGGCAACATCATAGTGTTGATCCCCATCGCGCTCATCTCTCACGCCGGCACGCGCTACGGCATCCCCTTCCCTGTGCTGGCACGATCGTCGTTCGGTGTGTTCGGAGCCAACATTCCCGCCATCCTGCGTGCCATCGTGGCCTGCGGCTGGTTCGGCATCCAGACTTGGATCGGTGGCTTTGCTATCTACAAGTTGATAGAAGTGATGTGGCCCGGCATCGCCACGTTGCCATTGTTGGTCCCGGGGTGGTTCGGCATCGGCACGGGTGAGTTTCTCTGTTTCATGTTCTTCTGGGCCATCAATCTGTGGGTCGCGCTCCGGGGCATGGAATCGATCAAGTTTCTGGAAACGTGGGGCGGTCCGTTCCTCATGCTCATCGCGGCGCTGTTGTTCATTTGGGCGTGGGTGAACGTGGGCGGATTGGGTCCCATGCTGGAAAACCCGCCCCGCGAGGGTGGTGGCGTGGGTGTCACGGCTGTGTTCGGCGCCGGG
>CAXMUQ010000135.1:0-7887 GCA_964196605.1 uncultured Acidimicrobiia bacterium | reverse complement strand
ACCAGTGTTCATGCGTCACAGCCAGGGAGACCAGTGGGATCTCATGGTGCTATCCCCCATTGGTTCGCTGGAGGAGTACTTCTCCGCAGCCCGGGCGCAACGACTCGACCTCGTCGGTTTCGAGGCCCAACTCCGGGCCATAACGGCCTGGCAGGAGGAGCTGTTCGTCTCTGGCCCGCCGGCCGACACTATCGCCGCTCGTAATGCGGATGCCGGCTTCTATCATGTCGAAGTGTTCCGGGCCTTGCCCGAAAAGTACGACGAGTTGGTGCGGCAGCGTGAAATGGAGAATCTCTACTATCACGCGACCGAACGAGACGGCAATCTGATCTTCACCCGCCTCGCCGGCTCCGCCTGGGACTGCTTCACCATCGGTTTCTATCGAGACATCGAGCACTTCGTGGAGACGCCAGATCTTCCACCACAGGTGTTCGAACAGGCCGCCGTGGACGCCGGCTTCGAATCTCGAGGGACTATAGGGACGTACTTGAGATCGCTGATTGACGAGCATCACGATACCTTGGCGAATCGGGTAAGGCTTGAAGAGGGCTAAGAGGGCTAAGAGGGAAAAGAGGGCTAAGACGTATACACACCGCTGGTTATGAGCTGTGTCCCTCTTAGCCCTCTTAGTCCTCCTTTCCCTCTTAGCCCTCTTTCCCATCCGAGGGCCTCTTCCCTCCACCCCCCTCCCCCCCTAGCCTTCAGCCATGACTCCTTGGGTAACCCGGCTCCTCGTAGCCAACGCCATCATGTATCTGCTGCAGATCAGCCTCGGCACGATGGTGGTCCAGACCCCCACCAGGCCGATCGCCATGGGCATGGTCGACTACTGGCTGGCCTTCATCCCGGCGCTGGTTCTGGTGCACCCGTGGTCGTTCTTCAGCTACATGTTTCTCCATGGAAGCTTCGGCCACATCTTCTTCAACATGCTGATGCTGTTTTTCTTCGGCCCGCGGCTGGAGATGCGGCTCGGCAACCGCAAGTTCATCACGCTGTACCTCGTGGCTGGGGTCACCGGGGCGGTGCTCTACTTGCCGACCCAGTGGGGCAGTCCCATCCCCATGATAGGTGCCTCGGGGGCCGTGTACGGCGTCATGCTGGGCTTCGCCTATTTCTGGCCGCGCGAGAAGATTTTCATCTGGGGCATCCTGCCGATCGAATCGCGGATCCTGATCGGCGTCATGACGGCGATGTCGCTGTTTTTCGGAGCTGGAGGGGGAGGCAACGTGGCCCACTTTGCCCACCTCGGTGGTTTCCTTGGGGCGTTCCTTTACCTCAAGTATCTCGATCACAATTCGCCGGCCAAGAAGTGGGAGAAGCAACTCCGGCCAACGGTGCCGGTGGGGCACGGTGGCAATCACTCCGACGTCGAGCGCTGGACGCGTATCCGGCCAGATGATTTGCACCCGGTGAACCGTGACGAGGTGTTCCGTCTTCTCGAAAAGGTGAAGCAACAGGGCGTGTCGGCACTGACACCGACGGAGCGGGACACGCTCAATCGCTTCACGCCTATTCTCCACTAAGCCGGACCTGACCAAGACTGGCCGTCCGGAACGGTAGAGGGGTGTCCAGGTCTTGGGCACCCCTTTTGCGTACCATTTCCCGTTCGACACCGCGCCTGGATCTCCCTACCTTGAGTGGCGCAAGTCGACACGCCCCCAGCACTTAGGAGTTGAATTGGCACCATCAGATCGGCGCTTGTACTGGCGCACCAATCTGCGATACCTGGGCCTCCTCTTGGCGGTCTGGTTCGTGGTGAGCTACGGCTTCGGCATCCTGCTCGTTGATCAGCTCGACACCATCCGCATCGGCGGCTTCAAACTGGGCTTCTGGTTTGCCCAACAGGGATCCATCTACGTCTTCATCGTTTTGATCTTCGTGTACGTCCGTCTGATGAACCGGCTGGACAAACGCTTCGGCGTGGACGAGGAAGAATGAACGTCCAGGCCTGGACCTTCACCTTAGTCGGAATCACCTTCGCCCTCTACATCGGCGTGGCCATCTGGTCGCGGGCCCGCTCGACCGGCGAGTTCTATGTCGCCGGCGGACGAGTGCACCCGGTCCTGAATGGCATGGCCACGGCGGCCGACTGGATGTCGGCAGCGTCGTTCATCTCCATGGCCGGCCTGATCGCGTTCATGGGCCGTGACGGCTCGGTCTATCTTATGGGTTGGACCGGTGGCTACGTGCTCTTGGCTCTGCTGCTGGCGCCCTATCTCCGCAAATTCGGCAAGTTCACCGTCCCCGACTTCGTTGGCGATCGTTACTACTCCAGCGTGGCCCGCGTCGTGGCTGTGGTATGCGCCCTGTTCATTTCGTTCACCTACGTCGCTGGGCAGATGCGGGGCGTGGGCATCGTGTTTTCCCGCTTCCTCAATGTCGACATCAACCACGGTGTGTTCATCGGCATGGGTATCGTGTTCTTCTACGCGGTACTGGGCGGCATGAAGGGCATCACCTACACCCAGGTAGCCCAGTACTGTGTATTGATCTTCGCCTACCTGGTCCCGGCCATCTTCATCTCGCTGCTGATGACCGGAGTTGCCTTGCCGCAGCTGGGCTTTGGCTCCACGCTCGCCGACGGCTCCGGAGTGTTCCTGCTGGACAAGCTGGATGGCTTGAGTCGCGAGTTGGGATTCGATGCCTACACATCGGGCGGAAGGGGCACCCTCGACGTCTTCGCCATCACCGCAGCTCTGATGGTGGGTACCGCGGGATTGCCGCATGTCATCGTCCGGTTCTACACCGTGCCCAAGGTGGCTGCCGCCCGAACCTCCGCGGGATGGGCACTGGTATTCATTGCCCTGCTGTATACCACGGCCCCCGCCGTCGCAGCTTTCGCGAGAACCAATCTTCTGACCACCCTCGAAGACGTTTCCTACGCCGAGGTTCCCTCGTGGTTCAGCAGCTGGGAGGCGACCGGACTTATCCAATACGAGGATCTGAACGGCGATGGTCGCGTGCAGTACCGCGGCCCGGCGTCGACGGTGGCCAACGAGGTCACTATCGATCGAGACATCATTGTCCTGGCGAACCCGGAGATCGCTCGACTGCCCGATTGGGTCGTGGCGTTGGTGGCAGCGGGTGGGCTGGCAGCCGCTCTCTCCACCGCGGCCGGGTTGCTGCTCGTCATCTCCTCTTCGATCGCACACGATCTCTTGAAACGCACCCTCACACCAGACATCAGCGAGAAGGGTGAACTCATTGCGGCCAGGATCGCCGCCGGCGTGGCGGTGGTGATTGCCGGATACTTCGGCATAAACCCACCGGGATTCGTCGCCCAGGTGGTCGCCCTTGCATTCGGGTTGGCCGCCGCCTCGTTTTTCCCGGCAATCATCCTCGGCATTTTCACCAAACGCACCAACGTGTATGGGGCCGTGTCAGGCATGGTGACGGGCATTGTGTTCACCGCTGGATACATCCTGTACTTCAAAGGGCTTCACCCGGAACTGAACTCGGCCCAGCATTGGTGGTGGGGCATCAGCCCCGAAGGGATCGGGACGGTCGGTATGTTGGTGAATTTTGCCGTGGCGCTTACCATATCTCGGTTCACCCCACCACCCCACGAAGCCATCCAGCGCATGGTGGAGGAAATCCGCATCCCGCGAGGTTCAGGTGAGGCTCATGAGATAGGGGCCTGAGAAAACCTATGGCGTTGGTCGGGTACCGATCGACACCGACTCCCGCCCGTTACCGTAAGCCACCACCCACGTCAATTTCGCCCGCCTGACCGCCTGACCGCCTGACCGACCACCTTATCTTCCCCTCCCATGGCATCGCCCAATTCCTCACAGGAAGAGTCTCTTCAAGATCGCGACCCGTCGGAATTGAAGGCCGCCCCCATGCTCGGCACACCTACGCCAGGAGTACCATTCAATGCATTATGATTTTCTGGTCGAAACTTACTCCACGGAACGGCTCAAGGTGTTGAGCACATGGCGCCTGTTCCGGGACGAGGACTTGCCTGTCCGCCCCCGTGACGGGGACAGCCGTGGACGCAGTGTCCTGGAGCAAATGGTGCACCAGTGCCTGTCCGAGGATATCTGGTTCCGGACCATGTTGGGCATCGACGTGCAGGCGCCACCGCTGCCTGAGACAGAGACGCTATCCGGCTTCATCGCCCGCTATGGTGAAGATTCCTACGCGCGTTTGGAATCCATCCGATCACAGGATGATTCGTGGTGGGAAGCCCAGACGGATTTCTTCGAAGTGCGTCGTAGACGCGCCTGGGTCATGGTGCGCCGCATCGCCCATACCGCGCATCACCGTGGCCAACAGGCAGCCATGCTGCGCATGTTGGGCCGGGACCTCTACAGTACCTACGGTCCCACGGCTGATACCGGTGGCCTGATGCAGGATCATGCCCCGACGGTCTACGCCTTCCGCGATGAAGCCGCCATCCTGGCCGGCGAACCCAAGACCGCATTGCCCGAATTGGTCGAGCGAGCTGTCACCGAGCGTCCAGAACGCTGAGCACGACCCTTGGGTTGGTCGCTATGGATGGTGGGGAATCAAGGTACCGATAGAGCCTTGCTGCACCTGGGGCACGCGCTGTCGATCAATTGGCTCCCCGGGCGATCTCGCTGGTCAGCAGTCGCTCGAAGCGGGGGTTGCCCTTCAGTGGCGTATACATCGGGTCGAGCGCCAAGTAGCTCGGCGTCACGTGGTACGGCATCTTGAGCAGGTCCTCGACCCCATCGATCGCCTTGTCGGTCTGCCCGGCTACCAGCAGGATTCGCACCCGCTGCAATGTTGAGTAGGGATAATCGGAGTCGTTACCCACCACCGCGTTTCGGACCGCGACGTCTACCTCTCGAACCGCCTCGTCGGTCCGCCCCACATACGCCAGCATCACGGCATACAGCGCCCGCAACTGAGGGTCATCGGGGTTGGCGTCGCTCTGTTCCTTGGAGGTCGCCAGCGCGGAGTCGGCGTAGGCGCGCGCTCGTGGAAGATCGCCGTTTTGGTATGCCGCAAAAGCCAGCGCCTGTCCCCACCACGCTCGATCGTTGTCGAAGGCCGCCGGCGTGAGCCGGAACAGCAAGTTTTGCTCGGCCTCATCGAGGATCCACGCCATCTCGTTGTAACCCGCGAAGTAGGTCACAAGCTCGGTGGCCGGAATCCGGTGCAGCGCCTCACGGATTCCCGCCTTAGCTCCGTCGAGGTCACCATCGGCGGCGCGGGCGACTGCCGCCCACTCCACAGCATCGGGCTCATTGGGAGCCAGCGCCACCAGCTCGGCGGCGGCGGTCTTCCCCTCTTCGATCCGGCCGAGGTAGACCAGCACGCGGACCAGCGTGGTCATCACCCGCACCGAAAGGGGATCGAGTTCCCGGGCCCGGGCCAGCTTGCTGAACGCCGGGCCGTACTCCTCGGCCGTGAAATCGGCAAGGGCTGATAGGGCGAGCACCTCAGCGTCGTCCGGGTCGATCGCCAGCGCCCGGTTGATCTCCCGGCGGGCGAGCGCATCATCATTTTCGACGACTGAGTAATACCGGCTGGCGGCCCGGTGGGCGAAGCTCTTGCCGGTCGCCAGGTCGAGGGCCCGCTCGATCGACTCCCCGGCCCTGCGGCGGACCACCGGTTCCCTGGTGCCGTTGATGTAGACCAACGACCACGCCGCGCCGAGCTCGGCCCAGGCCTCGGCGAAGGTGGAGTCGAGGGCCACCGCCTGCTCGAGGTAATCGGCGGCGATTCGCTGAGACTGGGCCGCGGTGTTGGTGACTGCGCGGGCCTTGAGGTAGAGGTCGTAGGCCACGGGGTTGTCGGTCGGCCGGGTCGCCATCTCGGCCTCGTCCTCCTGGCCGAGCGCCGCGCCGAGTGCTGCCGCTACCCGAGTGGCGATGCGGCCCTGCACCTCGAAAATGTCGGTGACGTCCGCATCGAAGGTCTCCTGCCAGGTGGCGGCACCTGTCCGGCCATCGACCAGTTCGGCGATCACCTGCACCCGCCTCTGGCCTCCGACCGCTCCCGCCCAGCGGACCCTCCCCATCAACACTTGGTCGACCCGCAGTTCTTTGGCGATCTCAGGTCCGGTCTTGGTGGTCTCGCGGTACTGGTTGGCGCTGGCCGAGGCGATCACCGTGAACTGGCCGATCTTGGCCAGCTTGCCACGTACTTCATCAGCGATGCCGTCGGCGAAGTAGGCGTCGTCGGCGGTGCCTTGGTTGACGAACGGCAGCACCGCGACGCTCTGCCGACCAGTGTCTGCCCCGATCGTGGAGGAACCACCCGAGAACGCGCGGGCGCCGAAGATCCCGACGGCCAGCACCACTACGGCGGCCACTACCAACTGCCAGGGCTTGAAGCCACTATGCGGCGCGGCTGCCGGTTCCAGCACCGGAATGGCCCCGCTCCTAGACTGGTCCTCGGCTGACGCTAGCGCCGTCACCATGGCGCCGGCGGTTTCGTAGCGGTCGGCCGGCGTCTTGGCGAGTGCTCGCATCACGACGCCGTCGACCATCGGCGACATCGCCTCACGGCTGCTGGTGAGCGACCGCGGCGACTCGGTGATGCTCCGTGCTATCACCGCTTGCGCCGTGGGGCCGGTGAACGGTGGTTCGCCGGCTATCATCTCGTATAGCACACAGCCGAGCGCATAGATGTCGCTCCGGCCGTCGAGGTCGGTGGCACCGCTAGCCTGCTCGGGCGACATGTAATGGGGTGTGCCGATCGCCAGCCCGGTCTGGGTAATCCCGGAGCCGTCATCGGACATGGCCCGGGCGATGCCGAAGTCGGCCACCATGGCGTGTCCGGCAGAGATCAGAATATTGGCGGGTTTGATGTCCCGATGGACGAAGCCATGCTCATGGGCATAGGCCAGCGCCTCTGCCACCTCGCGCGCCAGCCGGAGGGCCTCCTCCACCGGCAGCTGTTTCTCGCGGGCCAACCGTGCCGGCAGGGACTCGCCTTCGACCACGGGCATTACGTAATACAGTACGCCCTGGGTGGCACCGGAGTCGTACACCGGCAGAATGTTGGGGTGAGACAGCTGGGCCGCGATTTCGACCTCGCGGAGGAACCGCTCGGCGCCAAGCGTCTCGGCCAATTCCGGCCGCATCACCTTGACCGCTACCTTGCGGTGGTGCTTGAGGTCCTCGGCCTGATAGACCGTCGCCATGCCGCCCTCGCCCAGCACGTGCTCGACCTGGTAGTGGTCGGCTAGCGCCGTCCGGATCCGCGAGATCTCGATTGTGCCCGTCGGCATGGTGCGTGCCGGCACCCCCGGTTCGGTGGGGGTCGCTGTGCCGCAATTGAGGCAGAAGTGCGCCTCGGGCGGTAACGGTGTGGTACACGTGGGGCACGAAAGCACTTCGTTGGTCAAGTGAGGTCCCTGATGGATCGTGTTATGGAGTAAGCAGGGAAGAAACGTCTGGAATGCTTATTCGGCAAGCGGTTCGGGCGAACTGGGGACCCTGAGTCATGAACAACTTCCGCGGTACGGTTGACGATCTGGACGGTGGAGTCAGGTTAGACCATGGCAACACCCCACCAGGAGCCAGTATGTCATCCACCCGTCTCACCTTCCCAGGTGCTCACGGCGACAACTTGTCGGCGCGCCTCGAGCGACCTGTGGGCTCCGTCAGGGCAGCGGCGCTGTTTGCCCATTGCTTCACCTGTTCCAAGGACCTCAAGGCGGTTAGACGGATCAGCCGTTCTCTGGCCGAAGAAGGCATTGCGGTCTTCTCTTTTGATTTTACCGGACTGGGAGAAAGCGGGGGCGAGTTCGCCGATACCAATTTCAGCTCCAACATCGAAGATCTCGAGGCCGCGGCCCGGTTCATGGAATCGGAAGTTGGTGCCCCGGCTCTACTGGTAGGTCACAGTCTCGGTGCTTACGTGGCGCTGGAGGTCGCGCTGTGCCGCGCCTACAACAAATTCCTCGCC
>CAXMUQ010000134.1:0-29740 GCA_964196605.1 uncultured Acidimicrobiia bacterium | reverse complement strand
GTCAGCCTGCGCTGGCGGAAGGTAGAGGCACCTGAGCCCGAGGCCGTACGTGCGGCGGCGGCGTTGTGCGCGGCACACCCGGGGCCCGCGCCGGTCTATCTTGAGTGGAGCGACGGAAACGGTGAGGCCATGCGACTCCGGTCGCGGCGGTTGCGGGTGTCAGCTGAGGACGAACTGGTCACGGCGCTGCAGGGGATCCTGGGCGCCGAGTCGGTCCACTACGTGAAAGCGGAGTAGCCATGGCCACCGCGTACACGTTGGAATTCGAAAAACCACTGCTCGAGTTGGAACGGCAGATCGACGACCTCAAGCGAGTTGGCGCCGAGGACGACAGCGACATCTCCCGGGAACTCGAAGAACTCACCACCAAACTTACGGTGCTGCGCAAGCACATCTACGAGCACCTGACTCCCATCCAGAGGGTTCAGGTTGCCCGACACCCCCGGCGCCCCTATACGCTCGACTACCTCAGTACCATCTTTACCGACTTCATCGAGTTGCACGGCGACCGTCAGTTCAGGGACGATCCCTCCATCGTGGGCGGCTGGGCGCGGCTCGCCGGCCAATCGGTCATGGTCATCGGTCATCAGAAAGGACGCGACACGAAGGAGAACCTCAAACGCAACTTCGGGATGCCACACCCCGAAGGATACCGCAAGGCCCTTCGATTGATGCTGCAGGCCGCCAAGTTCTCCGCCCCTCTCGTCACCCTGATCGATACACCGGGCGCTTACCCCGGTATCGGGGCGGAAGAACGAGGCCAATCGGAAGCACTCGCACGGAACATCATGGAAATGGCGGCGCTCCCGATCCCCATCGTCACGGTGGTCATCGGGGAGGGAGGATCGGGCGGCGCCCTGGCTCTCGGCGTGGGGGACCGTATTTTAATGCTGGAGAACTCGGTCTACTCCGTGATCTCCCCCGAGGGCTGTGCCGCCATACTGTGGAAGGACGCCTCTCAGCGGGAGCGGGCGGCGGACGCGCTCAAATTGACCGCCCCCGACCTCCAGCAGCTGGGGATCGTCGACGAGATTGTCGATGAACCCAGCGGTGGAGCGCACACCGACTTGGATGCTACCGGCGAAGCGCTCAGGGAGGCGTTGGTCCGAAACTTGGCAGAGCTCCGTAAGATCAAACCAGACAAACTGATCCGCCGTCGAGCGGAGAAATTTGGCAAAATAGGCGCGTATACCGAGGCGTAATGCCCCAAACGATAGAAGTCCGGTTCAAAGGTACCCGACGCGGGTTTTTCCATTGGACCGACAAACAAAACGACCCTCGGCTTAACGACGCGGTGATCGTCGAGGCCGAGCGCGGCAAGGACCTGGGGCACATCAGTGCCGTCGGAGAGGTTGCTCTCAAGAAGTGCGGGACGGCCTGCAGCGGCTGTTCGTCCTCGAGGGCGCCCAAGCAAGCCGACAAGCCCAAGGCCATCCTTAGGCTTGCCTCCGACAACGAGGTCGACACGGCCGTCCACCTGCGTCGCTCGGAAGAAGAAGTGCGGCGCACGATCTTGGAGCGTGTCAAACAGCACAAGCTGGCAATGAAGGTCAGTGACACTGAGTGGCAGTGGGACCGGAACAAGCTGACGGTATTTTTCACAGCCGAGCAGCGTGTCGATTTCCGTTCGCTGGTCCGCGATTTGGCGGCCCTCTTCCGCACCAGAATCGACTTACGCCAGATCGGTGTCCGAGACGAGGCAGCCCGGCTCTCGGGTGTGGGCCGTTGCGGCCGGGAATACTGTTGTTCCTCGTGGCTAACAGAACTCTCTCCGGTGAGCCTGAGTCTTGCAAAGGACCAACGTTTGGCGCTCAACCCAGCCCAGATTTCCGGTGGCTGCGGGCGGCTGCTGTGTTGCCTCAAGTACGAGCACGACTTCTACGTCACCGCCCGCAAACGGTTCCCCAAGGAAGGGAAAACCCTCGAGACTTCGCTAGGGGAAGAGCGAGTGGTTTCGGTCGATATCCTGCGTGAGCGGATTTGCCTGCGCGACTCCGATGGCGCCACACGAATAATCCCACTGCTGCAATTGCGGGAGGAAACCGCGTCGATCTCACGCGGCCCTGCGACACCCCCTCCAACACCCAAGGCCCCACCGGCTGAGGCGCCCCAACAGGAAGGCAAAGACTCCACCAATAAGCCTCCGCCAGAGGAAGATCCTCAGCGCGACCCAGCAGCCACGCGCTCGCGGAAACGCCGGCGCGGAAGGCGCCGCGGCCGCGGACCAGGCGGTTCCAACAACCCCGAGGCCTGAGTGTCCAAGTACTACCTCACCACCGCCATCGATTACTCCAACGGCGACCCCCACCTGGGGCAAGCGATGGAGAAAATCGGCGCCGACTGCATTGCCCGCTACCGCCGGCTGCGCGGCGACGACGTCCATTTCCTCATGGGCATGGACGAACACAGCCAGAGTGTCATCCAGGCGGCGCAGGACAACAACGTTGAGCCCCAAGTGTGGGTTGACCGAATGGCCCAAAGGTTTGCCGATTTCTGGGAACGACTGCACTGCAGCCACGATGACTGGATCCGAACCACCGAGCCACGGCATGCCCGGTCGGTGCAAGCTCTGCTCTCCCGCATTCAGGAGCGCAACCCGGACGATCTGCTCATGGGCGAATACGAAGGGCTCTACTGTGTTGGGTGCGAAGAATTCAAGCAAGGCAGCCAGATCATCGACGGTCACTGCGTGGAACACCCGACTCTCGACCTGAAAGAAACCAAGGAAGAAAATCACTTCTTCCGATTGAGTCGCTATGGCGATCGACTGCTGGAGTTGATCAACAGCGGAGAATTTTCCGTCGAGCCGGCCATCCGACGCAACGAAGTATTGCGCCTAATCGAATCGGGCCTGCAGGACATTTCCATTTCGCGGTCGCGCTTTCCGTGGGGCATCCCCTTCCCCGGCGATCCGGAACATACGGTGTACGTCTGGTTCGACGCGCTGATCAATTACCTGTCCGGTACCGACTTCCCCGATCCCGGTTACGACCGCCTGTGGCCCGCCGATCTCCATATTATCGGCAAAGGCATCAGCCGGTTCCACTCCGTCATCTGGCCCGCCATGCTGATGGCCGCCGAACTGCCGTTGCCCAAGCAGGTCTGGGCCCATGGGTACGTCCAGTGGGAAGGCGCCAAGATGTCCAAGACAGCGGGAACCGCCGTCAGCCTCGGAAACGCCATCGAACGGCACGGACCTGACCCCTTGCGCTATTTCCTAATGCGCGAAATCGGCTTTGAGGCCGATGGCAATTTCACGTGGGAACGGTTCGACGAGCGCTATACGGCCGACCTGGCCGACGGCCTCGGCAATCTGGCGTCGCGGGTCCTGGCTATGGTGGACAAGTATCGGGACGGGCGCGTTCCAGATGCACCTGCGGACACCACTCTCGATTCCAGCGGAAGTGAGGCGGTGGGGCGGTACCAGGAACTGATGGACGCGCTCAACCTGCGCGGTGGTGCCAAGGCTGCATGGTCCCTGGTGTCGGCCGGCAACCTGTTCGTTACCCAAACAGCGCCCTGGGCCTTGGCCAAGGCAGGGGAAGAGGCCGCCCTGGACTCGGCCTTGGCCAGCCTGATACGGTGCCTGTACCGCTTAGCTGTTCTGGTGGGACCGTTCATGCCCGAAAAGAGCGAGGACCTGTGGAGTGCCCTCGGCCAGCAAGGAACTGTAGGCTCGGCCGCGTGGCAAGACCTGACCGAACCACCGGTTGCCGGGACCCATACCAGCAAGGGAACAGCCCTGTTCCCCAAGGTTCCCAAGGCATAAAAAAATGCGACAGTCAAACATTTTGACGTGTCTTTCGGAATCTTGACGCCCCTCCCTTGGAGTCACATGTTGTCATTCGCTGATGGCCCCTCGGCCGAGGAAATCGGCAATAGCCTGCATGCCAAACCGTTGGAACATAGTGACTTAACTGAGGTGGCGCTGAATGGCCGAACGCCGCTGGACGTTGGTGATCGTACCGCACGGAGCTGGAGCCTCGACCAGGCTACAGGTCTCGACGGCCGTCATGAAAATGATCGCCGGAGGAGCCGCTGCGCTGCTCCTCGGGGCGCTCGTTTTCGGGTACGTCACCGTGTCTCGCAGGGTCGATCTGACGCGTTCTGCGCAACTGGAACTTGAAAACGCCCTACTGGCTGAGGAACTCGGCCGCCTCCATGGTCAGCTCACATCGATCACCGACACCCTCGACGAAATTGCCTTGCGGGATAGCCGGTACCGGGTGCTGGCAGATCTCGATCCCATCAATCCCCAGGTGCTGCAGGCCGGTATCGGCGGTCCCACCGAGCCAGGTTTCGACGATGCTCTCAGCCAGGCGGGGGTACTGGGGCAGCGGGCCACGGAAGTCAGAGTAGACCTCAACGCACTGATTCGGCGCGCCAACCTGCTGTCCTCGTCATTCGACGAAGCGATGGACAGTCTGTCGTCGCACAACCGCCGGTTGGCGGCAACGCCGTCCATCATGCCGACCCAGGGATGGCTATCCAGCAGCTTCAAGGCCATGCGCATGCACCCGATCCTGCATTACGCGCGGCCGCACAAGGGCATCGACATTACCGCCCCCAAGGGAGCGCCTATACAGGCCCCCGCAGGAGGGGTCGTGACGTCCACCGGCTGGCGGTCCGGCTTCGGCAACACGGTCACCATCAGCCATGGATACGGTGTGACTACCAAGTACGCTCACGCCTCGAAGATCCTGGTCAAGTCGGGTGAGCGAGTGAAACGAGGCGACAGGATAGCTCTCATAGGCAAGACGGGACTGGCGACCGCACCGCACCTGCATTACGAGGTACATGTCAACGGCCGCGCCGTAAACCCTCAGCGCTATGTCCTCCCCGAGGAAATCGGCGGTTAGTACAGAGAGGTACCGACAGTGCCTAGTGGCCCCCCAGCCGATGGCCGGGGGGCCGCTCTATTTCCGACACGGTCATTGATACCCCGGCAGCGGCCCCGTTAGCTTTGGTGGTGCTTCGAATACTCTTTCTCGACGGACGGCTCATGACCCGGAAAGCCATCGTTGGTTTGGTGAGCCTGACCGTGCTTCTGGCGGCCTGCGGCGGACCCCGCGAGGTAACTATCGAGGTCAAGGTCCCCGACCTCGAGGCCAACCTGGCCATGGCGCCCAACCTTCCCTTGGTAATCCTGCCGTACGACCGAGACAGCCTGCTGGATGTACTGGAGAACCAGGCCGCGGAGCCGCGCCCACATGTGGCCCTACTCGACAGCCTGTTCGCGGCCTTTCGCGTGCCCTATTTCGAGATTGCCCGGGCCGGAGCCATGGTGAATCGTTACCGAGATTCGATGACGACGCTGAAAGCCGCCATGGATACCCTCCCCCGTGAGGACGAGGCATACCGGCTCCGCTTCCAGCTTTTTGCCCAATTAACGGACTCGCTCGAGCGGTCGGAAGCGAGGCGAGAAGTGGCCGCCATCGCCTTGCGAGAAGCCCGTGGCACATTCGTTCCCTTGAGTGACAGCCTCCGCCGGGAGGTCCGTGCCTGGGAAGAGGCCACCTTTCGAAGCTACGATTCCATCGTTACCAACCTGGCAGAAGAAACCGGACGGACAGGCATGATCGACACCACCGACAGCGCCGGGCACTCCACCATGATCGTCGGCCGAGGCGCCTGGTGGGCCTACGCCCGGGCCTGGAACGTGGAAGACCCGAACTCCGAATGGTACTGGAACGTTCAATTAAAAGGCGATACCGTAAGGCTCGACAGCAGTAACGGCATCAGACTCCCGACCTACTGAGATCCCATGAAGCAGACTGACTCTACATCTCCGATTCGATACCGCAGGCTGGTTACGCTGACCGTTCTAGCCCTCGCCATCTCACTCGGCGTGGCGTTCGTCGTCGTGCCGTCTGGCGCTCAGGACGCCTCGCAAGACCCGCTGGCACCACGTTCCAAGGGATCGCCCCAGGCGCCGATAACGGTGTTCGAGATGTCGGATTTCCAATGTCCCTATTGCCGACGTCACGCCATGGAGAGCTTCCCGCTCATCGAAGCAGAGTACATCGAGACAGGTAAAGTCCGTTGGGTTTACGTTAACTTCCCCATCCCCTCGCTACATCCCAACGCCGTTCCCGCCGCACAGGCAGCCATGTGCTCAGCCAACCAGGGCGCCTTCTGGCCGGTCCACGACCTGTTGTTCCTGCACCAGGACAAGTGGGGTCCGCTCGTGGAACCAGGCGAGTTCATGGTAACGCTGGCCGACTCGGTAGGCATCGACCGCGCCCTACTGGCCGAGTGCCTCCAAACCCAAGCCACTCTACCACAGATCCAAGTAGATGCTCAAGGAGCAGTCAAGGCCGGCGCTACCAGCACCCCGACCTTCTACATCGAGGGTGGGCTCCTGGTAGGCGCCCACCCGGTGGAGGTTTTTCGGATGGTTCTGGATTCGATATACAGCGAGAAGATGCAAGCTGAATAGGGCTGAGATGGCTAAAAGGGCTAAGAGGGAAACACATCATCCTCTTAGCCCTCTTAGCCGTCTTAGCCCTCTTGTTCCTAGCCCTTTTTCCCCCTGGCTAGGCACTCAGTGCCAGGAACACATCATAGAGGGCATGGGTCCAAGCCGTGATGCCAAACCCTCGTAGGAGATAGAGTCCGCTGAACAGTACACCTGCGATGGCGCGGAAGGTGAACGAGGGAAGCTCGAACGGATCGCCGTAGGGACCAACGTAGTGGAACAGGGAGAAGATCAAGGCTCCCACCGCCACCGCGAACAGGCCTGCGCGTCGCGGCTGCCAGCCGAACGCCTTCCTTGCCAGCATGGCCAAGCCACCTACCAGCAGTACCCGGAACAACAGCTCCTCGTACAGGCCCGCGCCCAGTGAAATCATCAGTTGGGTCGCCAGGTCGAACTGGTCGAACTGGCCGACAGCCAGGGGACTCCACTGGCCCAACACCAAGGCGGTGAGCATGCTGGTGACACCACCGAACAGCATGGCGTAACCGATTGATTCGGCTCCCATCCACAGGAAGATGATTCCACGCGGCGGGCCGTTGGCCCGCACGTCTCTGGCCACCCTGATGGCGCCTCCACCTACCAGAAGCGCACCGAACACGACCAGGCCCCACCGACCACCCATGGTAATGAACAGGCTCTTGAGAAGCACGTCGGCGCCGTTTCGCACGCCGGCAATGGCATCATGGCTCAATGAGAAGGCCAACAGTTCGTACAGCAGCAATAGCGGCAACGCGAACACGAGGTTGTAGCGCGGGGTCCGGGCAAGCTGCCAGTAACCAGAGGGTGCTTCAAGAACCATAGCCAAAGATAATCGGACCAGGGAATTGCCGGTTGACGGGCGCCCCGGGACGCGGTGACATTCCCGCCCGATGGCACGGACCTCACTATGGTATCGGGTAGGCCTGCGGGCAGCCCGCCACCTCGTCCCCCTGGCGACTCCCCTGTCGCCCAAGCTCAAGCAGGGTCACGCCGGCCGGTTGGAGGCCGTTGGGCTCCTGCGGCGCTGGGCTAGCACGGCACGCGACCATAGCCGGCCGCTGGCTTGGTTCCACGCGTCGTCGGTGGGAGAGGGACTGCAAGCCGGCGTGGTACTGGAGGCCTTGAGGCACCGGCATCCGGACTGGCAATTCGCCTACACCCACTTCAGCCCTTCGGCCCGCCAGTTGGCTGAATCGCTCCCGGTCGACATCGCCACGTACCTGCCCTATGACGTCGGGGGCGATGTGGAGGCGGCACTCGAAGCCCTCCGGCCCTCGGCCGTAGTGTTCGCCAAGCTCGACCTGTGGCCAGAATTGGCCTGCCGGGCTCGTGATCGGGGCAGCCTGGTCATGCTGGTGGCCGGTACGGTGCGGTCCGGTAGTAGTCGCCTGAAGTGGCCAGCACGGTCGCTGCTCCGCCCCGGCTACCAGTCGGTGACCCAGGCTGGAGCCATCTCTGATGAAGATGCGGCCCGGTTGGAGCGCGTCGGCGTCTCACCTGGACTCATCGAGGTGACCGGTGACCCGCGATACGACTCCGTCGCCGAGAGGGTAGCGGCGGTGGCGCCCGACGACCCCCTTCTGCAACTGGGCGCCGGGGGATCGACGCTGGTCGCTGGATCTACCTGGCCGGAGGACGAACGGGTACTCTTGCCGGCGTTCTCGCTGGTGCGCCGGGAGAGGCCGGACGCCCGATTGATCATTGCCCCGCACGAACCGCAAGAGAAACACCTGGCTGGCCTGGAGAGCGCCGCCAGGGACCTGGGATTGCCGGTGGCCCGTTCTAGTTCCGCCCCCGATGGAGCAGCAGTGGTCGTCATCGACCGGCTGGGCATTCTGCCAACGGTTTACGGGGCCGGAAAGATGGCATACGTCGGGGGCGCCATGGGATCGAGGGGCATCCACTCGGTTCTTGAACCGGCCGCCTGGGGCATTCCGGTAGTTTTTGGCCCCAGGTGGGACTACAGCCGCGATGCCGGGCTACTGATGGAGGCTGGGGGAGCCATGGCGCTTGGCCTGCGGGATCCGGTGGCCGACATGGCCGCGATCTGGCTCGGCTGGCTCGATAACGACGAAACCCGACGCGCTCAAGGGTCTGAGGCTCGCCGGGTTGTTGATACCGGTCTCGGCGCCGCTGAGCGGACCGCCTTGCTCATTGCCGGTGCGCTACTGGACGACGGTTCCCTCCACGGTCACCGACCGCGTTGACAGCAAGCCGAGGGTGATCACGGTGAACAGGATGTCGCTGAAACGGGCCTTGCTCTTGATGCGGATATCGGCCACGGAGACACCGTCACCTACCTGGTGAGCCAAGGCCTTCCTGAGATCGGGTTGTGACAGCTGCACCATTCCCCAAAGACCCCACACCGCACGCGATGTCACCTCGAAATGCTCCCCTTCGGCCGGCTCGGACGCTGAACTGGCCAACGTGGCCGGCACGCCAAGAGCAGTGGCGTCATAGGTCAACGAACAGGCGCCCAGATTGGCGGCGACCAGGAGCGTCGCGAGGCCCCTGATGCGCAGGATGGCGAGTAGCGGCATCCCTAGTAGCTGAGCGTCTTGAAGGAGTAGTTCAGGCCGACGCCGATAGTGGATATCGTCTTGCCATTGGACTGGAGCCAATCGTACGCGGCACGCGCCCCTAGGCCATTCAGGAACGCCACGTCGAGGCCGATACTGAAGGCAAATTCGGTCGCGTCGTTAGACAGCTCAAGCCCACTCAGGGTGGTCCGCCTGTAGTCCACGCGCGGCGCGATCCACGGCTTGATGGCCATGCCAGGCGTAGGGATCGTGAGCACGAAGCTCACACCAACGGGGACGCGCCACTCTACAAGTTTTGGAATATCGCTGTCCTCCTCCACGAGGGGGGGGCTGGGGTCACCGACCTCCCAGAAGGCCAATCCCGCCTGGAGGTTCACCGCCAGCGGAATGAGCGGGCCGCCGAAAATCTTCCAGTTGACGGTTCCACCTATTGCCGCCTGCGGCAAATCGGTCGTGTCCGTCCTCACGATGGTTCCCCCAATGGACAGGGTGAACCCAAATGGGCCGGTACCGTAGGCGCCGGTTGCGGCAAAGGAGGTCTTCAAATGGCTGCTGCTGCTGGGGAAGGCTACGTCAGCGCCAATGGTGAACCCCGCGGGAACCACCGTGTTGTAAACCGGGATACCGGGGAGTTGCGCCCGCACTGTCCCTGCACCGGCGAATACCGCAAGAGTGGCGTAAGCCGCTATGGTGATCGACCGCTTCATAAATTCTCCACGAGGGCCTGTCTGGCCCGGCTGTGTATCAGTCAGCGAAGATACCCAAACCCGACGCTGATGCCATCGATGTCTCCCAGTGAGCCGCTGACGTCGAGGGCGAACTTCTCGTTGAACTGGACTTCCAACCCCAATCCCAGGGAGAAAAAGAAGTCGGTAGACCCATTGCTGAACCCAAGATGTACGATGGGTTCTCCGTATGGCTGGAGCCGGATGTCGGAATCCTTGACCTCTAACTTCCGGCCCAAGCTAAACCCGACGGGGATGAAGAACACAGAATTCCCCGAGGTGAAAGACCCGCCGGCACCGACCGTCAGGGACCCGTCGAGGGGAAAACTCTCCGAATGCGGTACCAACGGCATCCTATAGTCGGCCCCCAAGAGAACGGGAGTCGTCCCCAAATTGGTATCCCAGAAACCGACTCTAAAAGTGATATCGCCCGGCCCGAGTACCATGCCGTACCAACCCTCCACCGCCACGCCGTGGCCGGGATCGGCCAGTGTAGCACCGAGGGTAAACGACTCGAAACTCCGTACCGGCGGAAGCGTCACGGGCATGCCAGTGGATTGGGCCGCTACCCTCCCGGCGAATCCACCTAGGCCCGCCAGCAAACCAAGAAGGTACAGGCTACGCCGCATCGGACACTTCCTCCACATACTCGGTTACCACTCTGACGGCATCGTCCACCACCTGGAGAAAGCCGCCGCGAACATGAAACCGGCGCTCCCCACCATCGGCGCGCACCACCAACGTGCCTTCACCCAAGAGGGTCATGAATGGCGCGTGTTTCGGGAGTATGCCGACCTCACCGTCGAACGCCGGCGCTACCACCGAATCGGCCGGGCCATCGAATGTCGACGCCTCCGGAGAGATCACTGAGACGTGCATTACTCGCTAGCCATCTTTTCGGCCTTCTCGACAGCGTCTTCGATGCTCCCGACCATATAGAACGCTTGTTCCGGAAGATCGTCGAACTCACCGGCCAGGACCCGCTCGAAGCTCTCGATGGTGTCTTCCAGTTTGACGTACTTCCCGGAGAATCCGGTGAACTGCTCGGCCACGAAGAACGGCTGCGACAGGAACCTCTGCACCCTGCGCGCACGCGACACCACGAGCTTGTCCTCTTCGCTCAATTCGTCCATGCCCAGAATGGCGATGATGTCCTGGAGCGCACGGTACCGCTGGAGGGTCCGCTGCACGCCAATGGCCACCTGGTAGTGCCGATCTCCCACATACTGCGGATTGAGAATTCGGCTGGAGCTGTCCAACGGATCGACCGCCGGGTAGATGCCCAACTCCGAAATCGCTCGAGACAACACCACGGTCGCGTCCAGGTGGGCGAAGGCCGTGGCAGGGGCCGGGTCTGTCAGGTCGTCGGCCGGAACGTAGATTGCCTGCACCGAGGTGATGGATCCCTTGGTGGTGGAGGTAATTCGCTCCTGCAGGTCGCCCATTTCCGTAGCCAGCGTGGGTTGGTACCCCACCGCACTCGGCATGCGCCCCAGTAGTGCCGAGACTTCCGACCCGGCCTGGGTGAACCGGAAGATGTTGTCGATGAACAGCAGGACGTCCTGGTTCTGGACGTCACGGAAATACTCGGCGATGGTGAGCCCGGTCAGTCCGACACGGAGCCGGGCACCTGGTGGCTCGTTCATCTGTCCGAAGATCAGCGCGGTTGAGTCGATGACCCCGCTTTCCTGCATCTCGAGGAAGAGGTCGTTCCCCTCCCGGGTGCGCTCGCCCACACCGGCGAACACTGACTTACCTCCGTGACCCTTGGCCACGTTGTTGATCAGCTCCATGATGACGACCGTCTTGCCGACACCGGCGCCGCCGAAGAGCCCGATCTTGCCGCCCTTCACGAAGGGCGCGATCAGGTCGACGACCTTGATGCCGGTTTCGAAAATTTCCGTCTTTGGTTCCAGGTCGGTGAACTTCGGCGTGTCCCGGTGAATGGGCCACCGCTCGTTGTCCGCCGGGATCTCTGCGCCGCCGTCGACGGGCTGCCCCAGCACGTTGAGAATCCGGCCGAGCACCGCATCGCCCACGGGAGTAGTGATGGGACCACCGGTGTCTTCGACCTCGACGCCGCGGACCAGACCGTCGGTGCTGGTCATCGCCACCGCCCGGACCCGGTTCTGGCCGATATGCTGCTGCACCTCGGCCACCAGGTTGATTGGCAGGGGTCCGCTGCTGTCTTCGATCTTGATGGCGTTGTAAATCTCCGGTAGCATCTCCGGCTCGAACTCCACGTCGATGACCGGGCCAATGACCTGAATGACTTTTCCTACGTTCTTGGTAGCCGTTGCCATGTGTGTGTCCTTGATTCCGTATGGTGACCGGGCCCGGAGCTACTCGAGGCTGGCGGCGCCGCCGACGATCTCGGCGATTTCTTGGGTGATCTGGGCTTGACGCTGCTTGTTGAACGTGCGTTGCAGGTGCTGGATGATGTCACCCGCATTATCCGTTGCGCTCTTCATGGCGATACGGCGAGCACCGTGCTCCGACGCCGCCGTCTCCACCAAACCACGGAACAGCTGGTTGCGGACGTAGAGCGGCAACAGCCGTTCGGCAATTTCCTCCGCGCTGGGACGCAGAATGAAGTCCGGCTGTGTCCCCTCTGTGCGTTCGGGGGGAACCACCGGAAGAATGTTCATGACGGTGGGGGGTGTGGACATGGGACTGTTGAACTTGGCAAACACCAAGTCTACACCGGCCAGGTCGCCGGTAACGAAGGCGTCGACCAACCCGTCCATGACTTCAGCGGCGTGGTTAGCAGTCGGTTTGTCACCGATGTCCATACGCTGCGAAGCTACCGGCCGGCCCAGGTACTTGAGATAGCCGATGCCCTTCTTGCCGAGGGCGTGCACGTCGACGGTATGCCCAGCGCGCTCGAGTTCCTCGATACGGGCCAAGGCCTTCTTGATCAGATTGGCGTTGAACCCGCCGGCCAAACCACGGTTCGACGTGATCATGATGACCGCCGTGCGCACCGGACCACCCTGCGCAGGAGGCTTGGGCTGCTGCAACAGCGGAAACCGCTCAATCAGCTCCGGGGTGACCAAATCACCGATGACGGCGGCGAGGGCCTCGGCGTAGGGGCGCGCACCCTTGACCCGGTCCTGCGCCCGCTTGAGCTTGGACGCCGCCACCAACTCCATGGTACGCGTGATCTTCCGCGTGTTCTGGACTGAGCGGATACGAGCCTTGAGCTGTTGACCCTTGGCCATCAGGCCGTCACGAACAGCTGCTGGAAAGCGGCGATGGCAGCGTCGAGCCCGGCGGTGAGGTCGTCGTCCAGGGCCTGCTTGGTGCGGATGCCTTCCAGCACGGTCGGGTGCGAGCTGCGCAAGTACTCGAGAAAATCCGCTTCCCATTTGCGCACCTGATCCAAGTCGATCTCATCGACATGGCCGTTGGTGACGGCGTAGATGATCGCCACCTGCTCCTCCACGGGGACCGGCGAATACTGCGGCTGCTTGAGCATCTCGACCGTCCGGGCACCACGCGCCAGCTGACGCTGGGTGGCCGCATCGAGATCCGACCCGAACTGGGCAAAGGCCTCCAGTTCGCGATACTGGGCCAGACTCAACCGGAGCGGGCCGGCAACCTTCTTCATGGCCTTGATCTGCGCGTTTCCACCCACTCGGCTGACGCTGATCCCCGGATCGACCGCGGGACGTATGTTGGCGAAGAACAGGTCGGTAACGAGGAAAATCTGCCCGTCTGTGATCGAGATGACGTTGGTCGGAATGTAGGCCGACACGTCGCCGGCCTGCGTTTCGATGATCGGCAGCGCCGTGAGAGATCCACCGGGCTTCTTGATGCGATCGTCGAGCTTGACGACATCCGGATCGTCGGAAATCTTGGCCGCACGTTCCAGCAACCGGCTGTGGAGGTAGAACACGTCTCCGGGGTACGCTTCACGTCCGGGCGGGCGCCGGAGCACCAGCGACATCTGCCGGTACGCGGCGGCCTGCTTCGACAGATCGTCGTAAACGCAAAGCGTGTCGCGCCCTTCCTCATACATGAAATACTCGGCGATGGCGGCGCCGGCATACGGCGCTATGAACTGCAGCGGCGCAGGGTCGGAGGCGGAAGCGGCCACCACGATCGTGTACTCCATGGCTCCAGCTTCACGTAGCTTCTCCACCACGGTGGCTACGGTCGACAGTTTCTGACCGATGGCCACGTAGACGCAGACGACGTCATTGCCCTTCTGGTTGATGATGGTATCTATGGCAATGGCCGTCTTGCCGGTGCCGCGGTCGCCGATGATCAGCTCGCGCTGGCCACGGCCAATGGGAATCATCGAGTCGATGGCCTTGATACCGGTCTGCAATGGCTGGTTGACCGGTTGCCGGACGATGATGCCCGGTGCGACCATCTCCACCGCCCGCCGCCCCGCCTCCTTGATCGGTCCCTTGCCGTCGATCGGCTGTCCCAACGCGTTCACCACCCGGCCCAACGTGGCGGGACCAACCGGCACGTCCAACAGGCGGCCGGTGCAACGAACCTCGTCGCCTTCACGCAACTTGAGGTAGTTGCCCATGACAGCGGCGCCAACATTGTCTTCTTCGAGGTTCAACACCAGCCCGTTGACCGTTTCACCCGTCTCGGAAGAGGTAAATTCGATCATCTCACTGGCAACCGCGGACATGAGTCCGTAGATGCGGGCGATACCGTCTTTCACCTCCAGGACGGTGCCTACGTCTTTGGTGTCGATGGTCGCCAGATCGGCGGACGCGATTTCCTTGAGAAGGACTTCTTTGAGTTCGCCGGGGCGAAGGACCGAATCGGTGGCCATGATACTCGCTGGCTGGGGTTAATACGCCATTTTCGGGTATAGCTTGTGAAATTTATCACAATAGGAAAACCAGAGCAAGACAGCCCCAGGGCCGTGTTACCTTATTGCCTGTGAAAGACTTCTCCCCCTTCCCCCGCTATCTGGCCAAGCGCACCAGCGACCTCGGCGACAAGGTCCTGCAGCAGCTCACCCGGTGGGGGGTCGATGAGACCGTTGTCCTTCTGGTCATCGCGGCCGGCGTCGGCACGGCCGTCGGGGTGAGCATCCTGTTGTTCTACCGTGGCATCGATTTGGCGACCGCGGTGGTGCCGGGCATCACCGCTACACTCAGGGTCCCGGTGGCGCTCGCCACCATTGCCACCCTCGCCCTTGGCCTGACCATCGTAAGGGGAATCATCCACTTCGGCACCAAGGACTCCCCCGGCGAGAACATCCCCGATGTCATGCACGCTGTGGCCCGCCGGGGTGGCGTGATCCACTCGGTCCCGGTCGTATTCAAGACCGTGGCGGCGGCGGTCACGCTCGGCAGCGGGGGCTCGGCTGGGGCCGAGGGGCCGGTGGCCGTCCTGGGGTCGGCGTTGGGCAGCCGCATCGGGCGGTACTTCCGATTCCGCCCCAACCGGCTCAAGCTGCTGGTCGGATGTGGCACGGCGGCCGGTATTTCGGGCGCCTTCGGCGCTCCCATCGCCGGGGTGTTCTTTGCGCTCGAGGAAATTATCGGGAGTTTCCGGACCCTGGGGTTAGCCCCCGTGGTCGTCGCCAGTGTGGCGGCGGCGGCGGTTACCCGCATAGGCCTGGGCGACGACCTGGTTATCACCATCCCTCACGAATACACCATCGGACCCGCCAGCGATCTTTTTCTGTACGCCCTTCTCGGCCTGCTGGGAGGTGTGGTTGCCGTCCTTTACAACCGCGGAGTCTGGAAGATCCACGACTTGTTGAGCGAGGTCCCTGCCTGGCTAAGGCTCATTTTCGCCGCCGTGGTTGTAGGCGCCGTATCGAGCCAGTTTGAGCCAGGGTTGTGGGGACGCGGCCATCAGGGACTGGACCTTGGGCTGGCCCTGGGCCAGTCGGCGTGGGTCTTGGTGCTGCTGGCAGCGGCCAAGATCGCTCTCACAGGCCTGACATTGGCTGGCGGCGGCGTCGGCGGGGTGTTCACGCCGGCCCTGGTCATCGGTGGGGCGTTTGGTTCGGCGGTGGGCGTCGGACTCAACGCGCTGTTCCCCGGACTGGGGATCGAGCCGGTTGCCTTCGGCCTGGTCGGAATGGCGGCCCTGGTGGGCGGCGCCACCCACGCGCCGTTGACGGCGATCTTCATGGTCCTGGAAATGACCAACGACTACGGACTGATCCTCCCGCTCATGCTGGGAGGCACGCTGGCGTACGTCGTGGCCAAGCGGCTGTATCCCGAGTCTATCTACACCGAGTGGCTGGCCCGCCGGGGCGAGAGCATCTCCCACGGCACCGATGAGGGAGTGCTCAAAAGCCTGACCGTACAGGACGCCTACCGCAACGATCCAACAATCGTGCTGGCGGATGCCACATTGGCGAGCACGCTGCCGACGATCCGCTCCAGCAATCAGCTGGAGTACCCGGTTGTCGACTCAGACAACGTGGTTGTGGGAATCTTCACTTGGCAGGATTTGAAGAACGCCCTGGCGGACCCCGACCTCCCAGGAGACACTCACATCCGCGACATCGCCCACCCGTTCAGCGAAGGGGTCACCTTGAGTGACGATCTGCAAACGGCATTGCGGCAGCTGGGCACCAGGGACGCGCAGATGCTCCCGGTGGTAGATCGGGTCCCGCCCTATCACTTGAGGGGCATCATCGGCCGAACCGAGATCTTTGCGGCCTACGACCGGGCCATCGACTAGGTCGGCGCCCTCACCCTCGCCTGCTCACCACAACAATCTGCTGCGCGTCTTCCCTCGCACGAACCGAGTCAGGATCTCACCGGGCTCGAGGTCGGCCAACCCCGCTGCGCTGACCCCTGCGACGCGTTGCGCGGTCCGGCCGAGGTGGCTGGCGGAAGAAAATGGCAGGACTCGGGCAACGTCCCCCTGCGTGTATCCGGGGTTGTGAAGCAACTGCGCCGCGCAGACGATGCGGACCAGGTCAACCGCACGTTTGAGATTGGGCGCTCCGCCGGCGGCAAATTGGCGTGACAGGTGTTCTCGACTCATCCCGAACCGCCGGGCCAAGGCCTCGGTCTGTAGTGCCCCGTCCGCCTCCTTGACCACCACGTCCCACACACTCATTTGCAGCGGCTCGAGAAGATTGAGCATTGGAGGAGCGTGGGCCAAGGCCTCTCTCCGTCGGGCGGATAGAGAGACACGGAGAACCAATTCACCGACTACCGGATCGTCTACGCCGAGCACGGCGGCCGCCGCAACGCCTTCCTTGTGGCACCGAAGCAAGATCTCGCCGTCGTCTGGCCGGAACGCGGCGTAGACTACCACCGCAACTGCCGGATACTGGTCCTGGACCAGCGAGCGCGCCTCACGCCACAGGCGGTGGCTCGGGGACAACACCACCGCGTCGACCACCCTGCTGGCGAACAAACGCTCGAGCCCGCCGATGCTTCGGCAACTGACAAGGCTGGGTCCAGTTTTGGGGAGACTGCGACGAAGATAGGACACCGCGTCGCGCGAATCGACCAGCGCGGCGATGGTGGGCATGTTTAGAGGGGCTGTTGGGCGGCGGGGCTGCGGGGCTGTGGAGCCGGTGTCTCTTTGCCAGCCGCTACCTCATCGTCCGTGTGGGCCACAGCATCTTCGGAGTTCCCGTCTTCAATCTCCGCGCTACCGCCCCGCTTCCTCGGTCTTCCCTCGCCGACGGCGATCAACGTCCGCGCCATTTCGCCGCCCCGCTTGAGCACGCCGCGGGCGTTGTCGTAGCTGAGCTTCTTCAGTGCATCGTCGAGCGGCAACCAGCGGAAGTCCGTAAGGCCCTCACTCTGCTGAGGGACCGGAGTGCCCTCGGGGCTCTCGAACAGGAAGAAGTGACAGTACTTGTGAATGCGCCGGCCACGAAACCGGAAATGCCAGTCGATGAGTTTGATGGGGCCACGCAGGATCACGTGTTCCAGGCCCGTCTCTTCACGCGTTTCCCTATCGGCAGCTTGTGCCGGTGTCTCACCATCTTCAAGATGGCCCTTGGGAAACCCCCAGTTGCGGTAAGGATCGCGGATCAACAGGAATCGCGTTGGCTCCTCGGGAACGCGGCGAAAGACTATGCCACCGGCGCTTACCTCTCGCTCAGCACGTCGCTTGTTCATTAAAAGATCGAGAAAGAAAAGTATCGCCGGGGGTTTTCCTGAATGTCGGCGATCAACTGCCGCGCGTCGCGCACGGCTCCGAGCGTCTCGACATAGAGAACCGAGTCGGTAACCGCCATACCCAGGGATCCTCTGCCTCCTTCGAGCCTGGTCATGAACGAGTCGGCGGCAACCAGAATGTTTACGAAACTTTCCTCGTTTGCCTGGGCGGCGGCTGCCATAGAGCGCAGGTTGGCCGAAGCGTGCCGCAGGTCTCCACTCGCTCCGGTGGCCGCCGACATCAACGTTTCCAGTTCGTTGTCGGACGTAGCCGAGTCGATGCGGGCCATTAGCGCCTGAAGGTCGCGGCTGGCAAGTGCGGCCATATCGGCCGAGGCCACCACGTCGCTGGTCGCCGCGTTGATGGATTGCATCTGCGACACGGTAAACTCGCGAAGTTGCCCGGCGATCTGCACGAAGTCGTCGACGATGGTCTGGATGTTCTCTGCCGTCCCTGAGTCGATGGCGGCACCGAGTCGTTCGGCCAGCAAGCCGATGTCGGTGGCTATCCTTCCCGCCTGAGCGGTCAGCTGTCCGATGTCGGGAAGGGTCGCTCCGGGCCACATTTCCCCGTCGGGGTCTTCGGCCAACTGCAACTGCGCGAAGACCCGGGGGTCGTCCGGCTGCTCATGTTCCAGAGAGATTATCGTGGCTCCCCATTCACCGAACAGGCTCGTCGGAGCGGCGATCACCGCTGGCCGCTCGGGTAGCGTCACAGTCCCATCCATCCGGATTTCGGCCAGCACCCAGCCATCGGGCGCCAGCCGGATGGCGTCGAGCTTCCCCACCGGCACCCCCCGGACACTTACCGGGATGCCCACTCGCATGTCGCCAGCGGAGGCAAAGCGCGCGGTGTAGACAGCGCTTCGATTACCGAACGAATACTGGCTCAGCCACAGCGCCCCGAACGTGACCACCACCACGGCGACCAGCACCACGATCCCTACCACCAATGCCGGTTTTTCCTTCACGTTGCCGACCCCCCGGGTGCTCCCGTCGATGGTACCTGCCACTGTTGAGTCATGAGGTTGGACAAGTCCAATCCACTGGCACGACCTTCGATGAACGCCCGGGCGATCGGGTCGGTGGTCTGGCGAAATCCATCCGCCGTATCTACCAGGAGTATCCGCCCCTGGTGAAGCATGGCGATCCGATCGCCCACGCTGAAAGCCGTGCGCATGTCGTGCGTTACCACCACGCTGGCCGTACCCATCTCTTCCCGGATGTGAGCGATGAGGTCGTTCATCACGCCAGCCGTGACCGGATCGAGGCCAGTGGTCGGTTCATCGTAGAGAATGTACTCCGGGTGGACCGCGATAGCCCGGGCGATTCCAACCCGTTTCTGCATGCCGCCGGATAACTCGGACGGCATCGAATCGGCTGATACCCCTAGTTCGACCATGTCGAGACTCCAGCCCACTCGATCCTCGATGGTGGCGCGGTCTAGGCCACGGCGATTCAGACCCATCAGGATGTTTTCCTCGACGGTGAGCGAATCGAACAGGGCAGCCGATTGGAACACGTAGCCGATTCTCGAACGCATGTCCATCAGTTCGGCGCGACCCATCTCGTCCACGTCCCGTCCATCAACTATTACTTGGCCGAAATCCGGCGTGAGCAGACCCACGATGTGCTTGAGCGCCACGCTCTTGCCCGCGCCAGAGGCGCCGATGATCACCGTGGTCTTCCCGTCCGGAATGTCGAGCGTGAAACCGTCGAGCACGGTCTGATCGTCGAACTTCTTGCGCACATCGCAAAACTGGATCATCCTGCCGCTCCCAGCAACGAGGACCTACCTACACCCAAGGGCGGACACGACACCGCGGGGAATCTCACAACAGGACCAGAGCCCAGAAGGCATCGAGCACCAAGATCCACATCGCTCCCAGCACCACCGCCTTCATCGTCACACCCCCCACACCCTCGGCGCCACCCGTCGCCTTCAATCCCATCAGGCATCCCGATAGCGTGATGGCCGTGCCGAAACTGGCCGACTTGATCAGCCCAAACCAGATGTCCCTGGGCTCGTAAAACATTCTGAGGCCCTTGAAGAACTCCGGGCTGGTGAGGTCGAGAAGATTGATGGCGGCGATCCAACCCGAGAAGACCCCGAACCCCATAGCCAGACTGGTCACCACAGGGAACATCAGCGTGCCGGCGACGACCCGCGGAACCACCAAAAACGACAGCGGATCATAAGCCAGTGTTTCCAGGGCGTCGACCTGCTCCGTCACCTTCATGGTGCCGATCTCGGCCGCGATGTTGGCGCCGACCCGGCCGGCCAGGGCCATGCCAGTGAGCACCGGCCCCAGTTCCATCATGATGGTCTTCCCCACCAACGCCCCGACGAAATAGGGCGGCACCGCCCCGATGAACAGCGTGGCCGACAATAGGGCCAGTACAATGCCGGTAAACAGCGCTATGAACAGCGCGATGGGTATGGAATCGACTCCCAGGCGCCGCATCTGTCCCATGACCAGCGGCGCCCAGGTCTGCACGTCGGCCAGCGCACGTACAGCATGACGTACGCCGAGACCGACTCGCTCGACCCAGTCGAGGAGTCCGGAGCTGCTACCGGCCAACGAATGATCCACAAACGGAAGGTAGGCCGCGGCGAAACGGGTGTAAAGGACACCGGCCAGACGGTCCCCTTACCACAGGTACCGCCCATTTCGCCGGCATGCGTCGAATCTTTCTGCTGCCCCGGTCGTGTTCGCCCCGGTTCGCTCGATCGAGGCTCAGCCGATCGAGCGCGCGAGTTGCCGCCTGCGTACTTGAAGTCATGCATTTCCTTCCGGTCTATTCTTCACTGGCCGGCAGAGTCGACATGTCGGACGCGCTCGACGCCGTGCCCCGAGATCCCAAACGAACGCTAACCCTCCCCGACACTCTTGAGCGCGTTGTGCCCCCGGTAGCGGCTCGATACGACCCAGGTCCACCAATGCCATGTGGTTGTACTCCAAGGTGTTGCGCTGCTTCACCTTGACACGGCTGCAGTAGCCCACTAGCATCTGTCGCTACCGCGGTGCGCCAATCGGCTGTGGTGGTAACATCCGCGGGGGCGTAGCTCAGTTGGGAGAGCGCGTGAATGGCATTCACGAGGTCAGGGGTTCGATCCCCCTCGCCTCCATCGCGAATCTGGAGAGAGGATGGGGCCCGTTGCATGCTTCGAGTCGGCCGACTAGACTCCTCGTGCTGCGGGAATAGCTCAGTTGGTAGAGCACAACCTTGCCAAGGTTGGGGTCGCGGGTTCGAGTCCCGTTTCCCGCTCTCGCCGACGACGCTAGATGGGGCTCGTCCAGGAATACGACGCGGGGTGGAGCAGTCTGGTAGCTCGCCGGGCTCATAACCCGGAGGTCGTGGGTTCAAATCCCACCCCCGCTATTGTGCGGACAGGCGGTCAGACGGACAGACGGACTTGGGGCGCAACGTCCCGACCGTCACCGACTGACCGCCTGTTCGACTTTTAGGGCGGTTAGCTCAGCTGGTTAGAGCGCTACGTTGACATCGTAGAGGTCACAAGTTCGAATCTTGTACCGCCCATTGCCCTGAACGCAAAAAGGATCCGCTCGCGGATCCTTTTGTCGTTTTCAGGCACCCAGGGCGTCAAGCCTCTGCCGCCTCGGCGCCGCGCTCGATGGCCTCGAGCACTCGGTCCTTGAGCGTGGGCGGCAGTTGAATACGGCTGAGTTTGGCTTTGAGGTCGGCCACGATGTTGGCCTCGAATTCGAACAGGGAGGCACAATTGGCGCACTCGAACAAATGCGCCGCCACGGCATCATGCTCCGCGGGTGAAAGCTCCCGATCGACGTAATCGTTCAACCGCAGGAAGGTTTCGTGACAGGAGAGAGCGTGCTGTACCATGTTAGTCCTCCCCTTCCCGGTCGATGACACCCGCCTCGACGGCCACATCCCACAGGCGCCGCTGGAGGAGCTTGCGGCCACGGTGCAACCGGGAGCGGACGGTCCCGACCGGAATGTCCAGCACGCGGGCGATGTCCTGGTAGGCCATGTCTTCCTCGAAGTACATCGATGACACTACGCGATACTCCTCCGGCAGGTCGTTGAGCGCCTCGGTGATCAGGTCCGTCGTGATCGTGGTCATGAGGGCCTGCACCGGGTCCGTCTTCCGCGTGTGGAGACCTGCTTCCACAGTTCGTTTGAACAGGTACGCTTCCGGTGTCTCATCCAGGTCGACCTGCTCGCCCTGCCGCTTCTGCCGACGGTACTTGGAATAAAAAGCGTTGGTCATGACGCGGAAAAACCACGCCTTGAAATTCGTGCCGGCCTGAAAAGTCTTAAACCCCTTGGCCGCCAGAAACGCTGCCTCCTGGACCAAGTCCTCGGCGTCGGCCGCGTTGCCCGTCAATCGCATGGCGACGCGGTAAGCGGATTCCAGTAGCGGCGGGAGGAGTTCGTTCAACGTCGCGGGTTCGTCGGCTAACGAACGGTCGGCGGTCACTCCGTCCCCGGATTGATGGTCGGTCATTAGGCGTAAGGTGACGTCGCCATCCGGTTGCCGCAACCATATCGGCGCATCAGTAACGCCACGACAGGTTGGTGAGTTCCATGGCCCCGGAAGGAACTGTCCCCAGTGGTGAAAGGTTACTACACTTGGAGCGTTCCCACGGAATGCCCAACTCACTCCCGGGACCTGCTTTGCTACATACCCTTGCCACCGCCTTGGTGGCTACGTCAGCCGTATACCTGGCCATCGGCATCCTCCTCGCGCCGGCGATGGCTTTTCGGGGTATCTCGCGCATTGACCCAGCTGCCAGAGAGGGAACGAGAGGCTTCCGGTTCCTCATTATGCCCGGTATGGCCCTGCTGTGGCCCCTCATGGTGGTCCGCATCCTCCGTGGCGGCCCTCAGCCGGAGGAGCACAACGCCCACCGGGACGCTGCCCGGAATGGGGCGTCGTCGTGAATCGGGGACTTCGCCGCCGGCACCGGTGGATGATTCCCTTGATAGGCCTGCTCGGTGCGACCGTCTTCGTGACCGCGCTGGGGGAACGGGCCCGCGTTGCTCCGATGGACGACTTGTCCGCCCTTACCCAATCAGCTGAGCCACCGGCCGACGCCCACATTCTGGGTCAGGTCTTGTCGCCTGATTCCCTGCTGGATATCGCCATCTGGCCCGGTGCCGAAGACTCGAGCCACGTCCTGGTCGGCCTTCGAGCACGCGACGCTCTCCCCTATCCCTCAGGTCAGGCGTATTGGAGACCGGCCGGCGCTTCGGCCAGTCAAACGACGTTGCTAGGACCGTTGTTGGGTAAGCGCTGGGCGTGGTTCGCCCTGCCCGATGGGCCACTGCCTGGCAGCATGGTGGTGATCTACAGTCCGGGTTTCGACACGACCGTCGACAGCGGCCCGCTGCCGCCTCTCTTGCGTGGGACCGGAAGGTGAGCCTTTCGTACCAGGCCGTCGGCTGGAACCGACAGAAGAGGATCTACGACGCGGTCGTGATCGTGGGCAGCCTTTCCTTTCTTGTGGTGTTCTCGCTGGTCTCGTGGATCACCCAACCGTCTATCACCATCGAAACGGCACTCATTCGGGCCTTCGGAACCCTGGCGTTCGTCTTGCTTCACATGATCCTTGTCATCGGTCCCCTGGCTCGGCTCGACCGCCGGTTCCTTCCGCTGCTCTACAACCGCCGCCACCTCGGCGTCATGATGTGCCTGTTCGCCTTGGTCCACGGCGCTTTCGCCATCTTCCAGTTCCATGCCCTGGGGAGCGCCAACCCGCTGGTGAGCGTACTCACGGGAGACGGCAGCTACCAATCCTTGGGACGATTCCCGTTCCAACCATGGGGCTTGGCGGCTCTCAGCATACTGCTGGTCATGGCGGCAACGAGCCACGACTTCTGGCTGGCCAACCTGACGCCTCCCGTGTGGAAGACCATCCACATGCTCGTCTACCTGGCCTACGGATTCTTGATTGCCCACGTGGCGTTCGGGGTACTCCAGTCCGAGTTCAGCCCGGTCTACGTGGTGGCGGTCGGCACAGGATTGGTGCTGGTTGTGGGCGTTCACCTGGCGGCCGGCTGGCATGGTATCAGGCTAGATCGTGAGACCGCCGTTCATGCGGTGGACGCGTTCGTAGACGTCTGCGCGGTGGGAGACATATCGGACAATCGGGCTCGAGTCGCCTCCGTTGCCGGTGAGAGAGTTGCCATCTTCCGTTATGACGGGAAGATTTCAGCGGTGTCCAACGTGTGCCAGCACCAGAACGGCCCGCTGGGAGAGGGTCGCATCATCGACGGATGCATTACCTGTCCGTGGCACGGCTTCCAGTACCAACCCGACAACGGACGCGCGCCGGCACCGTTCGAGGACCGGATACCGACGTTCGACGTCCGCCTAGACGGCGACCGCGTGTTGGTCGGTGTGAAGCCGCATCCCCCAGGCACCCCAGTGGCGCCAGCGGTGATTCCCTCCGGTCTCCGAAAGGTGATCTAGTGGCTGCGACTGACGACGATTTCTACGTGGGTTACCTGGACCAGGCGCCAAGCGGCCTGGGCCGATTTGTGCGTCGAGTCGCCGGCGGCCTGGCCATTGGCGGGATCGGCGTTGCTTTCGTCGTGGCCATGGCGCAGAGCCCACTCGAACCTGCCACCTTCGAATTCGGCAACACCCGTGAGTTTCAGGGAACGGTGGAGCTCACGCCTTATCCCAGCCTGAGGGTAGTTCTCCCTGGAACTTCCGGAGCCAGAGGCGGCGTTACCAGACTGATGCTGGTGGGCCAAGGTAAGCACGGCGCGGGACTCCAGCTGGCGGAACACGCGCACCGCTCGGTCCGCCTGGAAGGAACGCTCATGTACCGGGACGCCAAGATGATGGTCGAGCTGGTACCGCACTCGGTGGACCTGGACGAATCAGAGCCCATACCGGCAGCACCGCCCGAACGCATCGGGGTCGTGACACTCGAGGGCGAAATCGTGGACGCGAAGTGTCATCTTGGCGTAATGGTTCCTGGAGTCGGAACCGTCCATCGTGCGTGCGCCGTTCGGTGTATGAGTGGTGGCATTCCGCCTATGCTGTCGGTCACCGACTCTGCAGGAGCCCGTGCCAACGTGTGGCTCACAGGGCCCGGCGGCGCGCCGGTTACCGCTTCGCTGCTACCACTGGTAGCGGAGCCGGTAACGGTATCCGGCCAGCTGATGGCCTTCGACGATCAACTCGTCCTGGAGATCGACCATGTTACCGTCACGCCGACACACTAACCAGATGCCCGCTAGTCCCGGTCCCGTTGGTAGTCCGCGTGACGACGGCCCGTCCTGGGCAACCCTCGACTACCCCCCTGCGCCTGAGTCGTTACCGGACACCAAGGCCGAGTCGGGGGCCTACGCGTTGGAGTTCGCCCAAAGCGAACAAGAGCTCGACGACATCCTGCGACTTCGATTCGAAGTGTTCAACATCGAGCTGGGTGAGGGACTAGACGAATCGTTCATCACCGGGCGTGACGAGGACGATCTCGACCGGGTGTTCCATCACCTCCTCATCCGGTCAACCAGGACGGGCGAAGTAGTTGGTACCTACCGCATGCAGATCAGAGCCATGGCAGAACGGTACGCCGGTTTTTATTCCGCCGGCGAGTTCGATCTCAGAGGACTCACGGAGGATGTTCTAGACCAGGCGGTCGAAATCGGCCGGGCCTGCGTGGCCAAAGATCATCGCAACGGCCGGGTATTGCATCTACTGTGGCGGGGACTGGCGAGTTACCTGACGTGCAACGACAAGCGATACCTGTTCGGCTGTTGCTCCCTGACGAGCCAGGACCGGGCGCTCGGCGCTCGAGTACACCGCTACCTCGAGCGCGAGGGCTACCTGTGGCCGTCGGGCACGGTCGCTCCACTCCCCGAGTTGGCGTGCCCGGCCAACGACGTGGACGATGACTCGACGGAAGCGGTCCACATTCCCGCGCTGTTCCAGAGTTACCTCAACCTCGGCGCCACGGTGTGCGGACCCCCGGCCATCGACACGCTCTTCAAGACGATCGATTTCCTGGTCCTGTTCGACAAGACCAAGCTGAGTGCCAGAGCCTTCCGAAGTCTCTTCGCTTGATTCGCTGACGCGAGCTCCAGCAGCGGCCGCCGTGACTGGACGTCGACTCCTCCGCACCATCATGGTGGCAGTTTGGACGGCGTCGTGGTTCCTCGTATGGGGAACAGCAACGTTGGTGCTCCTTCCATTCCACCAGTGGAGGCGGCGCTGGCGAACATCGTGCTTCGGGCAGTGGGCCCGTGGAATCCTAGCCATCCTCCGCGTCGCCGTCGTCTCAGACGGACCCATTCCAGAGCCGGCGCCGTTCGTCCTGGCCACGAACCATTTGAGCTATCTCGACGTTATCCTCTTGGCGCGTCTGGTACCGACGGTGTTCGTGGCCAAGAGAGAAGTGCGTAGCTGGCCGGTGTGGGGTATCCTCTCCAGGGCAATGGCGACCATTTACGTCGATCGGGAACGGCCGCGCGACACCCTGCGGGTTTCAGGCACCATCGAGAAGGCTCTGCGTCTGGGCGACAACGTAGTGATATTCCCGGAAGGGACCAGCACCGATGGGAGTACAGTGGCACCGTTCCGGTCGAGCCTGCTGGACGCTGCGAGCCGGACCGACATCCCGGTGTATTACGCCAGCTTGAACTATGGCACGCACTCGACCGATCCACCGGCCCACCTGGCGGTGTGCTGGTGGGGAGACATGGAGTTCGCCCCGCACTTTTGGGCACTGTGTGGCCTCACACGAATCGAGGCGTCGATCCGGTTCGGCCATGAACCGATTCGAGGCACCGACCGAAAACAGTTGGCGCAGTCACTGCACCAAGCAGTGACAAGTAACTTCACGCCAGTGATCAACAAGGAACATGCATGACACGACAACCGGGACATATCACCGACAACGTCGCTCTCCTCCGGCAGGGCCTGACCGCCATCGCCATCGTGGGCCCGGATCTTTACGGCGGTGTGTCGGGCACCAACTCGATGTCGCCGATCGGTGCACACTTTCGCCACGTGTTCGACCACTACCGCGCGTTTCTCAACGGAGTCTCGACCGGCAAACTCAACTACGATGTCCGGGAGCGGGACCCGTTAGTCGAACGCGACCTAGCAGCCGCCAGCCAAACCGCCAGGTCAATCATGGCTCAGCTCGAGGAGATTTCAGACCAGCAGGTGCTACTGTCCATCGAAGTCAGCGCAAACGTAATCGATGACGGCAAGTCGGTGGTCGACTGGAGCGGCTCGACGGTGCACCGGGAATTGATGTACCTCCTGAGCCATACGGTCCATCACTACGCCATCATCCGCTTGCTGGCCACCCAAGCCGGGGTCGAGCTGAATTCCGACTTCGGCGTGGCCCCCTCTACCATCGCCCACCGGCGTCTCCACGAAGCATGTGCACCGTCAGCTGGCTGAGCCGCTCCCAGGGCGGCTACGACGTGTTCTTCAACCGCGACGAACAGCCCACTCGGCCGGCGAGAGGGCCCGAGCGTTGCGTGGCCGGCGTGGTGCCGTACCTGGCGCCGCGGGACGTGGAGGCGGGGGGGACGTGGATCTCGGTCAACGCATTTGGTGTGACCGTCAGCATGACCAACCAGTACCCACAGCCGGCAGCCGCGCAGCCGGCCAACCCGATTAGTAGAGGACTGTTGTTGGCGTCGTTGGTCGATGCGATGTCGCTCGCGGAAGTGGAACACCGGGTGCGCCATCTCGGGCTCGAGCGCTACCGGCCGTTCGCCATTGCTGCGTTCGAGCCGGTCGGACCTCCGAAGAGCCTCCGGTGGAACGGATCGGCCTTGAAGACCGAACTCCATTCAAATCCGGGATTCGTCCTGACCAGCTCCGGGGCCACCCCACCCAAGTTGGAAGAGACCCGAAGAACCATATTCACCGAGGCTATCGACCTTAACGGCTTGACGGCCACCACTCTGACCCAGGTCCACCGGGATCACCGACCCGAGCGGGGACCCCTGTCGGTCTGCATGCACCGGCCTGAAGCGGCCACCGTGAGCTACTGTCACATTACCGTGGCCGGGGCGTCTGGCGACATCCTGTTCCGCTACGCGCCGGGTCCACCCTGCACCACATCCGTGCAGCATCCACTCACCCTCCCCCGAGTCGACCGGCTGGCACCAACGTAGTGGCCACAATCGTATCTCCCAGGCGCCGCCGGTGGGGCCGTTGGGCGCTACTCGCCTACCTTGCCGCGCTGGCCGCTTCACACGTGGTCCGTCGATCGGCCGGCGAAGAGCCCGTTCCCGAGCCGCGTCAAGTCAGCTTCGTGTCGCCGGTACACGGGGATGAATCGCGGCCCGGCAGGGTCAGATTCACCTACCTCGAGTGGGGCGCAACTGATGGGCCGGTTGTAGTGTTGTTGCACGGGAGCCCGGGGTCGGCCGGGGTCATGGCAGGCCTGGGCGATCTCCTCGGCGGAGAGTACCGCGTCATATCACCAGACCTACCGGGGTTCGGCTCCTCGACCGAACGGATCCCCGACTACAGCATCGCGGCACACGCCTCATACCTTAGCCAATTGCTCGACACGCTGGGAGTGGACCGGGCGCACATCGTCGGGTTCAGTATGGGTGGCGGTGTGGCGCTGGAACTGGTCGAAACCGACCCCGGCCGCGTTCAGTCTATCACCCTGCTTTCAGCCATCGGAGTCCAGGAACTGGAGCTCCTGGGCGATTACCATCTCAACCACGCCATCCACGGATTGCAGCTCGGCGCGTTGTGGTTCCTCTACGAGGCGGTGCCCCACTTCGGGGCCCTCGATCAGAACTGGCTCAACGTGGCCTATGCCAGGAACTTCTACGACACCGACCAGCGACCACTGAGAGGCATCCTGGAGCGGTACCAAGGTCCATTGTTGATACTGCACGGCGACCAGGATCCCCTGGTGCCGGCTGCGGCCGCCCGTGAGCACTACCGCATCGTGCCCCAAGCCGAAATGGTGATGTACGACGACGGCCACTTCATGACCTTCATGCGACCTGGAATTTTGGCCGACTCGCTGATGTTGTTCATCGATCGCGTCGAAGACGGGACGGCAATCGTTCGCGCGAACGCCGACCCGGCGCGCCTGGCAGCCGCGGATCCACCGTTCGACCAATCGGGTGTCCCGCCGAAGACCGGGTTCTCTTTGGTCATTGTTCTGGTGTTGATCAGCCTTGCCACGCTGGTGAGCGAGGACCTGGCGACCATATCCGCCGGGCTGATGGTGGCCCGGGGCACCATAACCTTCCTCCAGGGGACCTCGGCGGCGCTCATAGGCATTTTCGTGGGCGACGTGCTGCTGTTCCTGGCCGGCCGGTACCTCGGCTCCCCTGCTCTGCGACGGGCACCGCTCAGGTGGTTCGTTCACCCGGCCGACGTCGAGCGCAGCCGCGTCTGGTTCCAGCACAAGGGACCGTGGTTGGTCTTGTTGAGCCGATTCGTCCCGGGAACACGCCTGCCCACGTACGTCGCGGCGGGAGCGTTGCGCATGAATCTGTTGACGTTTGCGTTCTGGTTCCTGCTGGCGTCCGTGCTGTGGACGCCGGCACTGGTGGCCCTCAGCATGGTGTTCGGCGCCGAACTGAGCCGAGTGCTGGGACCGGATGCTCCGGCCGTGTGGCCCTGGCTCGTTGGGGTGGTCCTGTTCCTGGTAGCCCTGCGGTTGCTTCTCAAGCTGACAACGTACCGAGGACGCCGCCTGTTGCTGTCCCGCTGGCGACGCATCACCGAGTGGGAGTTCTGGCCGGTCTGGCTGTTCTACGTTCCCGTGGTGTTTTACATCGTCTATCTGGGGATCAAACACCGTTGCCTGACGTTGTTCACCGCGGCCAATCCGGTCCTCCCTGACGGCGGGTTCGCCGGAGAGTCGAAAGCAGAAATCCTCCGCGGGCTCTCGCCGGAAGTGGTCGCCC
>CAXMUQ010000133.1:0-10760 GCA_964196605.1 uncultured Acidimicrobiia bacterium | reverse complement strand
GGTAATGGGCGGTAAGGGCGGTAAATCCCTACCGCCCTTACCGCCCTCTTTCTCTCTCTCTCAGGGAAATAACTTCCGACTGTTCTCGCTAAGAATCTGCCGCTCGATCTCCTCACCCAGCCCCAACCCTAAAAACTGCTCCACGTTCCCCCACAGATCCTTTACTCCCGGGCTGGGCCAGTCCGTGCCCCACAGCGTCTTGTGAGCCAACTGCGCCAGGCGGGGGAAATACTCCAGTAGCTTGGCCGGTGGAATGCCCGACACCTCGAAGAAGACGTTCTTGTGCCTTCGCAAAACGAAGAACGCCTCACCCATCCAGAAGGGACGTCCCCCGTGCGCCAGCAGAATTCGGAGATCGGGGAAGTCGATCGCCACGTCGTCCACCTCGAGCGGATTGCCCCACTTCGACCGGGCTCCGGGGAAGATGCTGGTGCCGGTGTGGATCATGACCGGCAGCCCGCGCTCCTCGGCCCGGCGGTAGATGCCGGCCAGTTCCTCCAGGCCTTCGGTGTATGCGTTGGCGGGGAACAGCATGTGCGGCGGGTGGATCTTGAGGCAACGGATGCCCAGGTCTATGAGCCGGTCGACGTCCGCAGCCGGATCCTTGGTGAAGCGCGGATGCACCCCGCCAAAGGGAATCAGCCGGTCGGGCGCCGCGCTGGCGTACTCGGCGGCGAAGTCGTTGGTGCTGTCGGTAAATCCCATCAGGTCGGGACTGGGATAGTTGATCAACCCTACTCGGTCTATCCCCGAGTCGTCCATGACCTTCAACAACTCCCGGGGGTCACCGGCCAACGCCAGCAACCGTTCCCAGTGCTCTTCCTTGCCAACCCGCATGACCTTAGCGACATCCGGTTTCATCTGCTCGAACGGCTGGATGTGGATGTGGATGTCGGTGATTGGATAAGATGGTCGGTTGGTCATAAGCTGTGTGATTCGGCGGTACAGGGCGGTAGGGGCGGTAGAAGGCGGTAGCCAGTCTACCGCCCGTTTCCGCCCATTACCGCCCTCTACCGCCCTTTAAAGTCCGCCGCCCGCTTCTCGAGGAACGCAGCCACACCTTCATTCTTGTCGTCACTGGCAAAGGCGACCCCAAACAACGTTGTCTCCAGTCTGAGCCCTTCATCCAACGGCGCGCGCACCGAGGCGCGTACGGCTTGTTTCATCAGTTGGAGGGCCACCGGGCTCTTCTCGGCGATGGTTCCGGCCAGTGCCATCACCCGGTCACGCAATTCCTCCGGTGGCACCACTTCATCAACCAGTCCGATGCGTAGGGCCTCGTCGGCTCTGATGATCTCGCCGGTGAACAACAGTTTGTATGCGGTTCCCATGCCTACGAGACGGGGGAGCCGCTGGGTGCCGCCGCCGCCGGGAAGGATACCCAGGTTGATTTCCGGCTGGCCCAGCTTGGCCTTGGCTGACGCGATGCGGATGTCACAGGCAAGGGCCAGTTCACAGCCGCCACCGAGGGTGAAACCGTTCAGCATGGCGATGACGGGTTTGGGGAACTCGTCGACACAATCGAAGATGGTCGGCTCGTTCATGAGCTGATATTGATCAACGGGGGTGCGGCCCTCGAATTCGCCGACGTCGGCCCCAGCTATGAACGCTTTCTCGCCCGCGCCGGTGACTACCACCACTCGGACGTCATCGTCGTGTCGCAGTTCGTTCATCACATCGAGGAAGCGTTGCCTCGTGGGACCGTCGAGCGCGTTGAGCTTGTCAGGGCGGTTGATGGTGACGACCGCGACGCGGTCGGCGATGTCGGATAACACCAGATCCTTCGTGTCTGTCATGGTCAGGCCCAATCGTAGAATCCGTGGTCGGATTTTTTGCCCAGCTTGCCTTCGGCGACCATGTCGCGCAGCAGCTGGGGAGGTTTGAAATGATCGCCACCCAGGGTGGCGTGTAAGTACTCGGCAATTTTCAGGCGAACGTCTAATCCTACCAGGTCGGTGAGCTTGAGGGGGCCCATCGGGTGCTTGTATCCCAGCTCCATCGCTTTGTCGATGTCTACCGGGGTCGCTACGCCTTCCTCCACCATACGGATTGCTTCCATACCCAGAGCGATTCCAAGACGACTCGACGCGAACCCGGGTGAGTCTTTCACGACTATGGGTTCTTTTCCCAAGGCCTCGACGATGGCGATGGCCTTCATCCGGGTTTCCTCGTCCACCTGGTCGTGGACCACGATCTCCACCAGCTTCATGATGTGGACCGGATTGAAGAAGTGGAGGCCCAGGCATTGACCAGGGTGGGGCAGGCCCTCGGCAATCGCCGCCAACGACAATGACGAGGTGTTGCTTGCCAGGATGGCGCCGTCGGACACGACCGGGGCGGCCGCGGCCAGGACGGCGCGTTTGACGTCCAGATCTTCCACCACAGCCTCGATGACCAGGTCCGCTCCAGTACACGCCTCAGCCACTGTATTGGCAGTGGTCAGACGCTCCAGCGTGGCCTCGCGCAGCTCGGGCGTGAGTTTGCCGCGATCGACGGCACCCGTCAGTTGGGCCGCGATCAGCGCGCGGGCAGCGGTGAGCGCCTCGGCGCGGACGTCCGACAACACCGTCAACCATCCGGCCATGGCCGATACCTGGGCAATCCCGGCCCCCATAGTGCCGGCCCCGATCACGGTCACGCGGCGCACGCCTTCAACCATGGGCACCATCCACCATTGCACGAATACGACTGGGGTAGTCCCCACAAATGCCTGTCACACCCAACTGCAGCATCCGTTCGATCTCCACTTCCTGGTTGACGGTCCAGGCTATCAAGTCCACGCCGAGTCGGTGCGTCTCCGACATGAGGGTCTCATCGATGAGTTGCCGTTCTTGCCAAACTGTGGTCGCCCCGGTACTCGCCACCAGAGGCGCTACCTCCACGGGCCGAGAACACAGCAAGATCCCCCGACCCAGTCGCGGGCGCAACCGCCCCAGTCGGGCGATGATCCGATGATCGAAACTGTGAACCTGGTATCGATCGGAGGACGGTCCCGCGTCAAGAACCTCGAGGAGCGCCTCGTCGGCGGTGGTGGCCAAGTGCTTCACCTCCACATAGATGTCGAGCGAGCCAGCCATGTCTAGGACTTCGGCCAACCTCGGGATCGGTTCTCCCGTCGGCAGTCTTGCCTCGGCAACTTCCTCGGCGCTAATGGAGGCAATGGGGCCATGTCCTGGAAGATCGGCATCGTGGTGCACCACGATGACGTTGTCGCTGGTAGCGTGAACATCCAGCTCGATGCCGTCCGCGCCCTGGTCGAGGGCAGCTCGGAAGGCGGGGAGCGAGTTTTCGTGATGTTGGCCTGATGCCCCACGATGAGCGATGACGAGAGAATGAGAAATAGTCGTTCCCTATTTTCCGTGGCTTGGCCCTGTTACCTAGTAGGGGTGGGATTTGGAGATTCCGATATTCCGGGAATCCTAAGATGTGGGATTGACGTCAAGAGCAATCCAAGAAGCGACCAATTTCGGATACCGAAATGCCGGAATCCCAAGGCTTTCTGATCGCAATATCGCCCCAGTCACCATAGCAACCCTACCGCCCGTTACCGCCCCTACCGCCCTTCAAACTCCGGCGCCCTCTTCTCCCTAAATGCCGCCATCCCTTCCCGCGCATCTTCGCTCCTGAAACACGCCAGCTGTATCTCCGCCTCGAGTTCCAGCATCGTCGCCAGTTCATTCCGCTCGCTACGGTATATGGCATCCTTGGCCGCTCGGGCGGCGATCGGTGGCAGCGCCGCCAGGCGATTGGCCCAAGAGGCCGTCTCGGCCGCCAGCTGGTCGTGAGCCACCACCCGGTTTACCAAGCCGAGTTCCAGGCAGCGTTGCGCCGGAATCATCGCGGCGGACCAGATCAGTTCCAACGCTTTGGACTGGCCCACCAATCGGGGTAGGAAGTAGGTTCCGCCCATGTCGGGGTGGACGCCGATCTTGTGGAACACCTGGCCTATTGCCGCGTGCTCCGAGGCCAGTCGCAGGTCGCAGGCCAGGGCCAGATTGGCCCCGCCCCCCGCTGCCGGTCCGTTGAGACTACCCAGCACCGGTTGTGGCGCCTGGCGCAGCATGCGCACCACCTCACCCCCTGACAGGACTAGTCCCATGGCTTTGTCGTAGTCCTCTCGCTCGAGAGCATCACCCATGTAGTCCACGTCGGCGCCCGCACAGAAAGCCCTGCCCGCTCCCGTCAGCACGATGGCCCGAACATCAGGATGTCCCACGATCTCCCGAGTGGCTTGGACCAACTCCTCCCGCATCTCCCCTTCGAAGGCATTGAGCCGGTCAGGCCGATTCAGAGTAATGGTTCCGATACCATCGGCAACGGACGTGAGGATGTATTGGTAATCGGACATGGTTTATTAGGTGCGTGGTGCGTGGTGTGTCGTGCGTTGGGAGGAAGGTGCTGTCTTCCATATGGAGCAACGTCCTACGAGAGCGTCGCAGGTAATACGCACAACGCACGACGCACTACGCACCCTCACGCTCCACAATCATCGCAATCCCTTGCCCAACACCAATACACATGGTGGCAAGGCCGTAGCGCCCGCCGGTGCGCTTGAGGGCGTGGACCAGGGTCGTGAGGATGCGAGAGCCGGAAGATCCCAGTGCGTGGCCCAAGGCGATGGCGCCGCCGTAGACATTTACCTTGGCGGGATCCAGCTCCAGGTCGCGGATGCAGGCAATGCTTTGCGAGGCGAAGGCTTCGTTGAGCTCGATCAAGTCGAGGTCGTCGATGGTCAGACCGGTCCGGGCCAGAACCTTTTTGGTAGCCGGAATCGGGCCTAATCCCATGCAGCTGGGATCGACCCCCGCTACCGCCGTGCCGACGATGCGAGCGAGCGGTGTGCGGCCCGATGCGGCGAGCGCTTCGCTGCTGACTACCGCCAGGGCGGAGGCGCCGTCGTTGATGCCGCTGGAGTTAGCGGCGGTGACCGTGCCTTCCCTGACGAACGCTGGCCTCAGAGTGGCGAGTTTCCCTACGGTGACATCCGGTCGAGGGTGTTCGTCCCGGTCGATGACGATGGTTGAGTCGACCTTGGCAGGGATGGTGACGGCCAATAACTCATCCTTGAAATGGCCGGCCTCGATGGCTGCTGCGGCCCGCCGCTGGCTCTCGACTGCGAAGGTATCCTGCTCGGTTCGAGAAATCCGGTATTGGTCGGCCACTTTTTCGGCCGTCTCGCCCAGGGAGATAGTGTACTCGTCGGGCATCCGCGGATTGATGAAGCGCCATCCCACAGTAGTGTCGGCCATTTGGGGCGCCCGGCGATTCCACGCTTTGTCAGTCTTGAGCATGACGTAAGGCGCCCGGGTCATGCTCTCTACGCCACCGGCTACGAACACGTCGCCTTCGTCGGCCTTGATGGCCTGCGCCGCGCTGGCGACGGCCTGCAGGCCCGAGCCGCACAGCCGGTTGATGGTCTGGCCGGGAACGTCGATTGGCAGCCCCGCTAGCAAAGCAGCCATGCGCGCCACGTTGCGGTTGTCCTCACCGGCTCCGTTGGTACAACCGAGGATGACGTCGTCGATGTCGCCGGGCTCGAGGTTGCCCCGATCGACGGCCGCACGAACAGCAATGGCGGCTAGATCGTCAGCCCGGACGGATGATAGGGCTCCGCCCGCTCGACCGACCGGTGTGCGGACAGCCGCAGTGATGTAAGCGTCGTGCATTACGAGTCGGCCTCAGGATGATGGGCGTTGGGACGGTAAAGCGACAAGGCGGTACAGCCCGCCGGCAACACTGCTCCCGCTGCTCTCGCTGCTCTCGCTGCCCCCGCTGCCCTCGCCTTCATCATAGCCCCACCCACACCGTCTTCGTCTCGGTATACCCGTCCAGCGCTACCCGCCCGAGGTCACGACCAAACCCGCTTTGCTTGAATCCTCCGAATGGCGCCGCGGAATCGTACAGGTTGTACGTGTTGATCCACACGGTGCCCGCGCGGATGGCTCGGGCGGTGCGGATGGCCTTGCTTATGTCGCGAGTCCACACTCCGGCGGCCAGGCCGTAGTCGGTGTTGTTGGCCAGCACGGCTGCTTCTTCGGGTTCGTCGAATGTCATGACCGACAACACCGGTCCGAATATTTCCTCATCCACGATGCGCATTCCCGGCTCGGCGCCGTCGAATACTGTGGCCTCCACGAAGTATCCCTTGCCGTTTACCTGGGCCGCATTGCCGCCTGCCACCAGAGTGGCCTCGGCCTTGCCAGCTTCGATATACTCGAGCACGGTGTCCCGTTGCCTCTTGGAAACCACGGCGCCCAGTCGCGTGTCCTTGTCGAACGGATCGCCGGGCACCAATCGCTTGGCGCGGGCAGCGAGCTGCTCCACCACTTCGTCGTGCACCGAGCGTTGCACCAGAAGGCGGGACCCAGCGGCGCACACTTCGCCCTTGCCGTAAAAGATGCCGTTCTGGGCGCCACGCACCGCCGCCTTCAGGTCGGCGTCGGCGAAGATGATATTGGGGCTCTTACCGCCCAGCTCGAGCGTCAGGCGCTTCACCGATTCGGCAGCGTCGCGCATCACTTGCTTGCCGACTTCGGTCGAACCGGTGAAGGTGATCTTGTCTACATCGGGGTGGCGCACCAAGGCGGCGCCAGCGGTGGAACCCGCACCGGGGATAACGTTGAACGCCCCCGCCGGTAGGCCGACTTCCAGAAACACCTCGGCCATAGCCAGAGCGGTCAGTGGCGTTTCGGAGGCCGGCTTGAGGACCACGGTGCATCCGGAGGCCAGCGCCGGAGCAAATTTCCAGCTGGCGATGTTGAGCGGGAAGTTCCAGGGCACGATGGCGCCGATCACACCGAGCGGCACCCGTTCCGTGTAGACGAAATCCTGGTTGGCCACCGACACGACCTCGCCCGCCACCTTGTCGGCCCAAGCGCCATAGTACTTGAGCGTCTCGGCCGTCATGGCGACGTCGATCTTCGATTCGAAGAAAGGTTTGCCGTTCTGTAGTGACTCGAGCTTGGCTACGTCGTCGCGCCGTTCGGCCAACAACTCACCAGCCTTGGTCAGCAGGGCTCCCCTTTGGCGGGGAGACATCCCTTGCCAGACGTCGGACTCGAAGCAGGCGCGGGCCGCCTCGACCGCGGCGGCCACGTCCGCTTCACCGGCGGCCTGGACCGCGGTGATGGTCTCTTCCGTAGCCGGATTGACCACGTCGATGGTTGAGCCTGAGGAGGCGGCGCGCCACTCATTGTTTATGAATAATTCGGTGTGCATGAAGAGTCTTCGGAAGTGTGCGTCGTGCGTAGTGCGTTGTGCGTCGGTTGAAACGGTGTCAGGTCGATCACCGGTCTCCTACGCACGACGCACAACGCACGACGCACCTGGTTAAAAAACTATTAGGTACCGGAGAAGTCGGCCTTCCGCTTCTCCACGTACGCGGCAATGCCTTCCTTGGCGTCCTGACTCTGGAAGAGTTGCTGCTGCAGTTCGCGTTCGATGGCCAAGCCGCTCTCGAACGGGACTTCCAGGCCCGAGCACACTGCCCGCTTGATGTTGCCTACAGCCTTAGCGGCGCCGCTGGGCGGCACGAACTGCTTGGCGTACTCCATGACCTGGTTCCAGTACTCTTCCGGTGTGCCGTCGAACACCTCGTTCACCAGACCCAGATCCTTGGCCTTGTCGAAATCGAAGGTGGCGCCGGTCACCATCAGCTCGATCGCCTTCGACTTGCCGAGCATGCGGGCCATGCGCTGGGTGCCACCGGTACCCGGGAGCACGCCGAGGGTCACCTCGGGCAGGCCGATCTTGGCCTTGCCGCGATGGGCCAGGCGCATGTCAGCCGCCATGGCAATCTCCAGTCCCCCACCGACCGTGTGCCCGTTGAGGGCGGCGATGACCAGCTTGGGCGTGTGCTCCAGCCGGTTGAGAGTCTCGTTGGCGTGGAGGCAGAAGAAGTACTTGAAGCGCGGAGTTACCGAGTTCAGCATGGCGATGTTGGCGCCGGCGCTGAAGAACTTGTCCCCCTTGCCGCGCAGTACGATCACGTGCACGTCGTCGTCCATGCGGGCCGTCAGGATGGCGTCGTCCATCTGGCGAAACATCTCGTACGTATAGGTATTGGCCGGCGGATCGTTCAGTTCGAGAATGGCGATGCCGCCTTCCACTCGATAGTCGATCAGGGTCGCGGTCGGTGCTGCGGTGGATGTCATGATGCGGTTCTCCTTGTGCCAGTAAAAAGTCGTTCGGGCCGTGGTCGCCTAGTGCGGATACGACCTGGAACTGCTGTCGGTCAAGAACTCCGGGAGGTCGAGTGGCGTCGAGGTATCCCCCCATTTTATCGCCTCGAACGTCGTTTTGCACGTCTCACAATAGTAAAGGCTCACCATGAGAGAAGTGCTGAAGTCGGCCATCCTTATGGTGCTGGCCGATTTGCAGAACGGGCAGTGCTTGGTCCGGTCGTCCATCAGCCGAGCTTGAACAGGTCGTTGCTGTCGCCACGCAGGTGGCTCAGGATTTCGGAATCGGGGCCAGTGGAACTGACTCTGCGGTAGGCCGGTGTCCAGGACTCGAACGTCGGTACGTCCGCCCCGGGGAGCGACAGCCCAACGTCCGAGGCCAGCCGATCCAATTCGGCCTGAACCAGCTGGAGAATCTCCGCGTTGGTGCTGGTCTTGATCCCGGCCGCCACCAGAGCCTCGTCATCGGGTTCACCGGCGGGCCCGAACCACTCGGCCACATGAGCCAGCGCTATGCCTAGTTGCTCCGACAGGGCCGCCTGTTCTTCATCGCCCAGTGCTGCCCAGGTCCTGACCCATCCGCGACCGTGGTGTACGTGGTAGCGCTCCTCGTCGAGCATCTTGTCGACGCTGTTGCGCACCGGTCGGAAGGAAGAGTCGTGCATGGTGTTCAGCAGCGTGGTGATGGCGAAATCCACCACTGCGTTCATGGCCACGCACTCGGTCCAGCCAGGGAGGCCGTGGTCCAGGTAGCGAACGTTGGCAAACGCCTCCGGAGCTCGGTTGGCCAGCACGGCGTCGGGGTCGTCTCCGAAGGACTTTTTTAGAATGCCGTCCAGCAGCCGCAAGTGCCCGAGTTCCGACTGGGCCAGCGAACAATTGGCGACCGCCGCTTCCAGCACCGGTGTGCCGAAGGTCCACTCACCGTAGTGGTAGCCCAACAGCAACTTGTTGTCGGCGATGGCGCGCAGCAGGCGATGCAACGCGGCCTTGGTGGCTTCGTCGAGGTTTGCCGTAGTTTCGTGTTCCGCTGCGGTGACCGTGCTCATATAGATCTCCGGGTAGGGGCGACGCATAGGTCGCCCCTACGGTGGTGCGTATCGTACATCTGCCCTACCGCCCTACCGCATGACCGCCCGTCTAGTTCCCCCACAACGGTATCTCCCCATGCCCAGTAACCGGAATCACCGCCGCCCGGGGCACCACGCACATCTCCACCCATGATTCTTCGTCGTATACTGTCCAGGCGTATGCCTTGGCCAGATCGTCATCGGTGGCGTTGACGCTGCCTACGTGCCTGAGTTCCTGGTCATGGTTCTTGCGGGCGAAGACTTCGTAGATGGTATCATCCGCCATTCGAATTCCCTTGGTTCATATGTGATTCCTGGTTCTTGATTCTTGAGGCTGTCGGCACTTCAAGAATCAAGAGTCAAGATTCAGAATTCTCCTAAACCGCCACACCATGCGCCACCAACACCCGCCGTCCCCGCTTGGTAATCTTGTCCTTCGTCCACGGTGGTCCCCACACCACTTCCACCTCTACGCTGTCGATGCCGGGAAGCGCGCCGACTTCGCTGTGGATGTCCTCGACAATCATTTCGATGGCGGGACAGCCGATGGAGGTGAAGGTAATGTCGATGTAGGCAACCCCGTCGTCGATCCGGACGTCGTAGACCAGCCCCAGGTCCACGATGCTCATCGGGTACTCGGGATCGGACACTCTGAGGAGCGCATCGCGGACCAGGGACTCAGTTGCTTCCAAGCGCTGCTCCAAATTTGCCCTGCACCATTTCGATATACGTCTTGTTCATCGGCCCACGTGCCTTCCACCGCTTGAACACCTGTTCCCATGACAGCGGTTCGTCGAACAGCCACCGCTTGCCCTCTGGGTCGTATTGGCAAGGGAAGGGGTAGTCGAGCAAGTATTCCTTCTTGCCCTTGTCGAAGTGGGCCGGCACGTCGATGCCGATTCCCTCGCAAAGCGGGACCACGGAGTCCATCCACACCTGCCGCAGTTGGTCGTTGGTCTTGCCTTTCAACTTGTAGTCCAGCTGCCCACTGTGCCGCTTGAGGTCGTCGGGCAGGCCGAACCACTCAATCGTGATGGGAAACATCCAGTCAACAGCTCGCTGGAGTGCTTCCTTGACATCACCGCCGGCCTTGGACAGCCGCTTCATCCACGACTCACCGTGGCGCAGGTGCAGGACCTCCTCGCGGTCAACCTTTACCAGGGCCCGCTTGAGCGGACCGTAGCTGGTGTTCTGGTGCACGTCGCCCAGCAAAGTGATGCCGGCGCGGTCGAACAACCCGTTGGCCACCACCATCTCCGCCCAGTTCTCCAGCGGCTGGTCGAAACCATACGGATGTTTGAACTCGTGCGGCTGTCTGCCGTAGATGAGCTGCCGCTTGTCGACGCCCAGGTCTTCCATCATGCGGTAGGCGATATTGGCGTGGCCTAATTCGTCGTGGACGATGGCCGTCACCGCGATGCGGCTGTTGATGGTCGGGGCGTCGCGGGAAGCCAGGTAGTAAGCCGGTGCGCTGAGCAGTTCCGTGTCGGCTTGGACCGTCAACTGGGTC
>CAXMUQ010000132.1:0-7105 GCA_964196605.1 uncultured Acidimicrobiia bacterium | reverse complement strand
CACCGATTGCCGGTCCTCGTCACCGACGTCCTCGGTGTCCATGGACCGAATCTCCCGGATCCGGTCCAGGCCGGCAAACGCCTCACTGATCTGCGTCCCGATGTTGGAAATCTGAACGAGAGGGGCGGCGACCATGCCGATAAAGAACACGTACATGATGAAGTCGCCCAGCGTCATTGACCCGGCGATGATGGCGCGGCCGCCGAACACCATCAGCAACACACCGACGATTCCCACAATAAGCGAAGTGAACGACGACACCAGCGAAACGCCCGTAATCGTCTGGGCAACGTTGCGGAACAACTTGTGCACGCCGCGGGCGAACACCAATTTTTCGCGCCGCTCCGCGGTATACGTCTTGACCAGCCGAACGCCCCCGACCGACTCGGCCAATCGACCGGTGACCTCAGCGTGAAGCTCGCTTCGTTTGCGGAACAGAGGCCTGAGCCGGGTGAACGCCACGGTCATGCCGCCGGCAAAAGCCAGCATCAGCACCAGGATGCCCAGGGTGAGTTGCCAGTTGAGATACAACAGCACGCCCAGCGCCAGGCTGGCGGTAACCAAACCGCCGGCCAAGTGCACGACGCCGGTTCCTACCAGGTTCCGGATCCCGTCGGCGTCGCTCATGATGCGAGAGATCAGTATGCCGGATTTGGTCGAATCGAAGTAGCTGACCGGCAGCCGCATCACGTGCTCTTGCACGCGCTTTCGCATGGTAGTGATAGCTCGCTGGGCCGCCACGCTCATTACCCGGGCCAAGGCAAACGAAGTCGTTGCCTGCACCAGTGTTGCCGCCGCAACCGCGCCCGCCAGCGGCATCAGCAGTTGGGTTTTCCCCGCGCCCACCACATCGTCGATGAGGAACTTGGAACTGGCCGGGAGCACCATACCCGTCAGGCGATTCACCAGCATGAGCCCGAACCCGATCGCCATCTGTCCCCGATGGGCCCAGATCAGGTCGCGGGCCTCACGCCAGGCGGCGAATTTGTTCTGCCGTTTCTCTTCGGTCACTTCCTACTCTCGCTCCCACACGCAGACGCTAGAACCCAATGGAGAATCCGAGTATGAAGGTAAACCGAAAGAACTTCACCGCGAGTTCATCGGGAAGATCTACAGGCTCGTCGTTACCGGGTATGAAATCGATTCCGCGCCGCGTCACGTCGGACCCCCATGCCATGATCCCTCCGATGGTGAAGTCGGATGATCCCATCGTGAACGTCCCGCCGCCCGATATGTGGTAGATATCCCATAGCGAGAGCGAGGTATTGTCAGCGCTCGTGCGGTCGAGGGCGCTTTGGTCGGTGCGAAACCCGACGTAACCGGTCAGCTCGGGCTTGAACTGGTACTCTGCCCCCACCGCAACATTGGCAACGGACGTTAGCTCTTGCGTTAGGCCGAAGGCGGCCATGGTCGTGTCGGGCAGGATTACGGGGTCGGGCGCCAGTACATCATAGGCCGGCACCGCGTCGTACCACTCTGCGCTGGTATGGATGCTGGCGGGCCCCTTCCGATACGAGGCTCCCAGGCCCACCGACAGGGGTGACTTGTAGGTGACCGGAAGATTCTTTTGGGTCGAAGTGGTTATATCGGAAAACGACACCCCGTCGCCGTCGAGATCCTGGGTAATCAGCGTCTGATCGAACGCCGCTTTCCCGCTGCCCATGATGCCGACACTGGGCGTGGTAACCGAGAGCCCCAGGTCCCAATTGCCGAAGTTCCCACCTAGCCCGATCTTCCACAACAGTCGCCAGTGCTGGTAATTGTACCCTTCCTGCTGCAACGCGATCCCGGCGTTACCGGCAGGGTTGACGGCCTGGGCCAAGGTCTGGAATCTGGTTTTCTGGTCCCGAACAGCAAGAAACGTAGTTACCCCCAACCCCATTTTCTTCCCTAGGGTGTGGGCCCACGTCAAACCGGCCCAGTATTCGTCCATGTTCTGGTTGAAAATCAGCCCCGCCGCGAATAGGTCAAGTGAATCGGGTGCCTGCGCCCCCCGAAAATCCACCCGTTCCGACACCTCGAAATCGAAATCCTGACGTGTCAGGAACGAATACGCCAGTCGATGCGATCCCAGGAACTTGAAGCGTAGCTCACCGGCAAACAGCGATGGCACTCCGCCGATCTTGGTAGTCGTCAGGTTCTGATCGTTGCCGAAGGCGTCCTCCACCGTGATTTGGCTGAACCGGAACACGTTCCCCGCCAGAACTAGCCGAGGATCGGTAACCAGCGCCAGGCGTCCCGGGTTGTAGAATACCGAACTCAAATCGAACACACTCCCGATGACAGAACCGCCGAGCAACCTGGCTTCGTTGCCGTATTGGTTGGTCCAGTACTGTGCATCCTGTGCCGCAATCACACGGGGGAGTCCGACAGCCCCAGATAGAAGTAGCGCACCCGCACCAAGCAACGCTCGCGATCGCACGATGGCCTCCGAGAGTGAAAGATGGCTCTCACCAATACCTACCCGAATTCGCCGGGACAGCAAGCCACTCCGCGGTCGCCCCTACCTCTTGGAATCGGCGAACTAGAGGGACACCGTTCGCAAGCGAAGCGCGTTGCTGATGACCGATACCGAACTGAAGCTCATGGCCGCGGCGGCGATCATGGGACTGAGCAGTATCCCGATGACCGGGTACAATACGCCCGCCGCTATCGGGACCCCCACACTGTTGTACACGAACGCCAGGAACAGATTCTGCCGGATGTTCTTCATCGTGGCCTGGCTCAACCGACGGGCCCGCACCACCCCTCGCAGATCCCCTTTCAGGAGGGTGATGCCGGCGCTCTCGATTGCGATGTCTGTCCCCGTACCCATGGCGACGCCCACGTCGGCTTGGGCCAACGCCGGCGCATCGTTGATCCCGTCACCCGCCATAGCCACCACCGCGCCGTCGGCTTGCAGCCGTTTCACGATGGCGCTCTTCTCGTCAGGGAGTACTTCGGCTTCGACACGGTCAATACCCAATTCCCGAGCGAGCGCTTCTGCCGTGGAACGATGATCGCCGGTTACCATAACTACCGTAACACCGTCAGCGTGCAGCTGAGCTATGGCCTCAGGCGTCGACGCCTTCACCGGATCTGCAATAGCCAGCCACCCGACGACCTGGCCGTCGATCCCGACGAAGACGACCGTCCGACCCCTGGCCCGTAACGCCTCCGCTTCCCCTGCCACGGACTCCAGGGAAATCCCCAACGCCGCGAACAGGGCCGCGTTGCCCATGGCCACCGTCTTCCCCTCCACGTTACCGTGCACGCCCTTCCCGGTCTCGGATACAAAGTCGCTGGCTGGGATGACATCGAGCTCCAGCTCCCTCGCGCCCGCAACCACGGCAGCCGATAAGGGATGTTCGCTCGCCAGGCCCAGTCCGGCCGCGGCGCGCACCAGTTCAGCTTCCGGATAGGCGCCCGTAGTCGCCACCTGTTCCAGCACGGGCCGGCCTTCGGTGAGCGTCCCGGTCTTGTCCACCACCACGGTAGTGACCTTTTCCATGATCTCGAGAGCTTCGCCGTTCTTGATCAACACGCCGGCGGACGCGCCTCGCCCCACACCAACCATGATAGACATCGGGGTGGCCAAACCGAGAGCGCAGGGACAGGCGATGATCAGCACGGCCACCGCCGACACGATTCCGTACGCCATCCGCGGTTCTGGTCCCACCAGACTCCACACCACGAACGCCACCACCGCCACCAGGACCACGGCCGGAACGAAATAGCCGGCCACCACGTCGGCCACTCGCTGGATCGGCGCCCGGCTCCTCTGAGCCTCACTTACCAACTGGACGATCTGAGCCAGCACGGTGTCGCGCCCGACGCGTTCGGCGCGCATCACGAACCCGCCGGCGCCGTTGACCGTGCCGCCGGTCACTTGGGAATCGACCGTTTTCTCTATTGGGATTGGTTCGCCCGACAACATCGATTCGTCGACCGCGCTCGCGCCCTCGATCACCACACCATCGACAGGCACCTTCTCGCCGGGCCGTACCCGAAGACGATCGCCCACTTTGATCTGATCGAGTGCCACGTCTTTCTCGTGTCCGCAGTCAGTGAGCCGCAGAGCCGTCGGCGGTGCCAGTTCCAGCAGGGCGCGGATGGCGTTGGTAGTCGCTCCTCGGGCCCGCAATTCGATCACCTGCCCCATCAACACCAGTACTACTATCACCGCGGCTGACTCGAAATACACTCCGATGGAGCCGTCGGCCTGTCTCAGCGCGTCCGGAAACACTCCCGGCGCCACCACTGCGGCGACACTGAAGCCGTAGGCCGCTGTTACTCCCATGCCGATCAGAGTGAACATGTTGGGACTGCGGTTGATCACCGACGCCCAGGCTCGCTCGAAGAACGGCTTGGCGCCCCAGATCACCACCGGCGTCGCCAACAACAACTCCAACCAATGTCGCAGCCCGGCGGACATGAGGCGGTCCACCGGTATTCCAATCATCGGTGCCATGGCCAGCACCACTACGGGAACGGCAAACACCAGGCTGCCCCAGAACCGCCGCGTCATGTCCACCAGTTCGGGGTTCGCTTCCTCCTCGATGACGACGATCGTGGGCTCGAGCGCCATGCCGCAAATAGGACACATACCCGGTTCCGATCGCACTACTTCGGGATGCATGGGACAGGTGTATTGAGTGGTCGAACCGGGAAGCGTATCGAGCACCTTGTCCAACCCCATACCGCAATGGGGACAGGAACCAGGTTCGTCCTGCTGGACCTCGGGACACATTGAGCAGGTATACATATCTCACCATCAACTGGATTCGGTTTGGACTCGTATGTGGGAGTATAACCGAGGGGGCAAGGCACCCGGCCTGCTGGCCACAGGTGCCCGCTAGCCGTATTCTTCAGGCACGCAGACCGATTGGACGTCATCGTGCCAGAATTGCTGTCCCAGATCACCGAAGCACTCAAGGACCGCTACACCATCGAGCGGGAGTTGGGTAGCGGAGGCATGGCAACGGTCTACCTAGCCGACGACCCCAAGCACCACCGGAAGGTGGCCATCAAGGTCCTGCGACCAGAACTTGCGGCGGCACTGGGCGCCCAAAGGTTTCTTCGCGAAATCAAGATCATCGCGCGGCTGCAGCACCCGCACATCCTCCCCCTGTACGATTCGGGAGACGCCGATGGCTTCCTGTACTACGTCATGCCCTATATGGCCGGACCGTCACTGCGCGACAAACTCACCGCCGGCCCGCTCCCGCTCACCGATACCATCCGCATCATGCGCGACGTGGTCGACGCATTGGTCATGGCCCATGGCCAGGGGGTCGTTCATCGCGACATCAAACCCGACAACGTCCTCCTGTCCGGGCGCTCAGCGGTCGTAGCCGATTTTGGAGTCGCCAAGGCGCTGAGCGAAGCCACCGGCAAGCGGGGCGACGGCACCACCCCCGGCATGGCGCTGGGAACACCGGCCTACATGGCGCCCGAACAGGCCGCCGCCGACCCGGACATCGACCATCGGGCCGACATCTACTCTTTCGGCATACTGGCGTACGAACTCCTGGCCGGACGGCCGCCGTTCACCGGCATGCCACCTCAGCAGATTCTCGCCGCTCAGGTTACTACGGCTCCCGAGCCGGTTTCGCAGTACCGGGAGGGCTGCCCCGGCACGCTCCAGGACTTGGTCATGAAGTGCTTGACGAAGCTTCCCGAGGGGCGCTACCAAACCGCCGAGGAGTTGCTGGCCGCGATTGAAGCGCTGGCCACTCCCAGCGGCGGCATGACCGCAACCAGCGGTGTGAGGCCGTCGGTCGCGAGCCGGGTCCGTATGCCGGGCCTGGTTGCCGTGGGCGTGGTGGCTACCGCCCTGGTCGCCGCCATCGTCGTGGGCAAGCGTGGGCGCACCCAGCTCGACGCAAATCTCATCGCCGTGGCGCCGTTCGACGTCCTCGACCCCAGCCTGGAGTTGTGGCGCGAGGGACTGGTCGACCTGCTCTCCGCCAACCTCGATGGCGCCGGCCCGCTCCGTACCGTGCCGCCGACGCTCACCGTGGCCCGCTGGACGGGTCGGGCCGACGCCGCCTCCGCCACCGAATTGGGCAAACAGGTCGGGGCCGGATTGACGATCTACGGACGGTTGCTGCTGTCGGGTACCGACTCCGTGCGCTTGTCCGCCACCCTCATGGATGTAGCCACCCAAACGACCATCGGGCAGGTTGAACTCCGGGAAGAAGTCACCCGCATCGACCGGCTGACCGACTCGCTCACCCTGCTCCTGTTGAGCGACCTCAGTCAGGGGCGACAACTGGGAGCGATCCAGTTCACCTCTTTCGGCGCGTCGTCGCCTGCCGCACTCAAGGCATTCCTGGAGGCTGAGCAATTCTATCGCGAGTCGGAGTGGGATTCGGCTCGATCGCACTACGGACGTGCCATGCAACTGGACCCCAACTTTGCCCTCGCCTACAGCCGCATGGGGAAAGTCGTCGGCTGGCGCAGGGGCGGTCAGGGTTCCGCCCGCTTCGCCCTCCAGGCGGGCGAACTCAATGTCGGCCTGGCACCACGGGAGAGCCTCCTCGTTGCCGCCGATTCCATCGCCGCGGCGTTGGAATCATTCCAGGGAATGGACGCTGATTGGACCAATTTGCGGCGCCTGTTTCCCACCATCGATCGGGCCATACGGCTCTACCCCCAGGACCCGGGTGCCTGGTACCAATTGGGCGAGGCCCGAATCCGTTGGGGGCCGTTCAGCGGTGCTACCGACCTGGAAACCTTGCGCCCGTTCAACCTGGCCGTCGAACTCGATTCGGCGTTCACGCCGGCCTACCTCAACCTGATCCCACTCAGCCTGGAGATCGAAGGCATCTCCTCGGGTCGGAAGGCAATAGCCGCCTACCTGGCGCGCAACCCACCCGCCAACCTGGCCGGGGGCATGACCTTGGTGGGGCTGTTGCTGGAGCAGACCCAACGCGATAGCGCCGCCCTACGGATGACGCTCGACACTGTCTCCCCCAAGGTGCTCGCCGCCGCCGCACGCACCTTGGTGCGGATTCCAGATACCCTAGAAGCTGCGCTCCGCATAAGTCGGGAACTGCACGCCCGCCAGGAAGGCCGAGCCAAACGCCAACTTACCTGGGCGCTCGCCTACCGTGGCCGGCTC
>CAXMUQ010000131.1:0-8196 GCA_964196605.1 uncultured Acidimicrobiia bacterium | reverse complement strand
ATCGGCATGGTCGCCGCCCCTCTCGTTCAGATTTCCAACATCGGGACGCAGATCAGTGAGGCGTTTGCCGGCCTGGACCGGATCCGGGAGATTCGGTCCATGGACACCGAGGACGTCGGTGACGAGGACCGGCAATCGGTGACCGACGTCGAGGGCGACATCAAGTTCGATGACGTGACCTTCTCCTATGACGAAGGCGTACCCGTACTGCGGAACGTCAATTTCCACGCTCCGGCCGGAACGACCACGGCGTTGGTCGGGTCGAGCGGCTCGGGCAAGAGCACCTTGATCAGCTTGGTCATGGCCTTCAACCGGCCGCAAACGGGACGGGTGCTGGTCGACGACCGTGACCTGACCACCATCCGGATGCGCGAGTACCGGAGCTTCCTCGGCGTGGTGCTGCAGGACAACTTCCTGTTCGACGGGACCATCGCGGAGAACATCGCTTTTTCCAAACCCGGTGCCACGAAGGAAGAGGTAAGTGCAGCCGCCAGCGTGGCACACTGCGACGAGTTCGTCGATCGATTCGAGGAAGGCTACAACACCATAGTCGGCGAGCGCGGTGTCAAGCTGTCCGGCGGCCAGCGACAGCGGGTAGCCATTGCCAGGGCCGTGTTGGCGGATCCCCGGATCCTCATCCTCGACGAAGCTACCTCGAGCCTGGACAGCGAGAGCGAGAGCCTTATCAGGGAGGGACTTCAGGCGCTGCGCGCCGGGCGAACCACTTTTGTGATCGCCCACAGGTTGTCGACCATTGCCAGCGCCGACCAGATCCTGGTGCTGGAAGACGGGCAGATCGTCGAGCGCGGCGACCAGGCCACACTGCTGGCGCTCAAGGGGCGGTACAAGGAGTTGTACGATAAGCAGTACGGCATCGAAGTGGATCGGTTCGTGAACCCGGGTGAGGATTTCACGCCCGATCTGCCGGAAACGGACCTTCCCAGGGCGGGGAGAGGGCTCTGAGGGAGGCGCAAGGAGTATTGTGGTGTGAAAGCTGGAAAATGAAAACTAGAAAATGGAAACCGGGGACCAGTAGGTAGTCCCCAGTTTCCAATTTCCAATTTCTACTAGTACCGGTAATGCTCCGGCTTGTACGGCCCTTCCTGCGGGATCCCGATGTAATCGGACTGGTTCGTGGTCAGTTCCGTAAGCTTGACACCGAGATGGTCCAGGTGGAGCCGGGCGACCTTTTCATCGAGCAGCTTGGGCAGCACGTGCACGCCCAGCGGGTATTGGTCGTTTTCGCGGTGCAATGCGATCTGGGCCATGACCTGGTTGGTGAAGCTCGATGACATCACGAAGCTCGGATGGCCCGTGGCGCACCCGAGGTTGAGCAGACGACCTTCCGCCAGGACCATGACGCTGTGGCCGTCGGGGAACGCCCATTGGTCGTACTGCGGCTTGATGTTGATCTTCTTCATGCCGTCGATCTTGGCCATGCCGGCCATGTCGATCTCGTTGTCGAAGTGGCCGATGTTGCCCACGATGGCCTTGTCCTTCATGCGAGCCATGTGGTCCGCAGTGATGACGTCCTTGTTGCCAGTGGCGGTCACGAAGATATCAGCCTGGCCCACGATGTTATCGAGGATATTGACTTCATAACCCTCCATGGCAGCCTGGAGTGCGCAGATCGGGTCGATCTCCGTGACGATGACACGGGCGCCCTGTCCCCTGAGCGCCTGGGCGCAGCCCTTGCCCACTTCGCCGAAGCCTAGCACGACCGCTACCTTGCCGCCGATCATCACGTCGGAGGCGCGGTTGATGCCGTCGACGACCGAGTGGCGGCAGCCGTACACGTTGTCGAACTTGCTCTTGGTGACCGAATCGTTGACGTTGATGGCCGTGAAGAGCAGGCTGCCTTCCTCCATCATCTGGTAGAGCCGGTGTACGCCGGTGGTCGTTTCCTCGGAGACACCCTTGATGTCTTCGACGATCCGCGTCCAATGGTTCGGATCTTTGGCCAATTGCTTGCGGAGCACATCGAGGACCACGCCCCGTTCTTCCGGGTCGTTGTCCGCGTCAAAGGCTGGTACAACGCCGGCCTTCTCAAACTTCACTCCATCATGAACGAGCAGCGTGGCGTCGCCGCCGTCGTCGAGGATGAGATTGGGGCCGCTCCCGTCGGGCCATACTAGCGCCTGCTCGGTGCACCACCAGTACTCCTCCAGAGTCTCGCCCTTCCAGGCGAACACGGGTACGCCCTGAGGATTTTCGGCGGTTCCGTTGCCAACCACGGTGGCCGCGGCCGCGTGGTCTTGGGTAGAGAATATGTTGCATGAGACCCAGCGCACGTCGGCCCCGAGGTCCGTCAGCGTCTCAATGAGCACGGCGGTTTGCACCGTCATGTGCAGCGAACCCATGATCTTGGCACCGGCCAAGGGCGACTGGCCACGGTACTCCTCACGCAGCGCCATCAAGCCGGGCATTTCCTGCTCGGCGAGACCGATTTCCTTGCGGCCGTATTCGGCCTGGCCGAGGTCGGCCACCTTGAATGGATCCCGGCCGGCCTGATTGGCGGCGGCGAAGGGATGCAATTCTGAAGCGACAGTGCCCACTTGTGACTCCTTCAGGATGAGGTTTGACCCACCGGCGGTGGGTCTGTGGCAAACGCATGGGCGCCTGACTCGGCCCCCAGATCTATGGTACTAGAAGGGCGCACGGCCGTGGCTGCGAACAGCACCGGTCCGGTTGCCGAAGGCTCAGCCGGCAATGGGTGATACGACCGAGGCTCGAAACCCGCGTCCGTCATCCAGGCAGAAAGAACATCGTCCGAAAAGCCCTGCCAGGCGTGGCCCATGTCTTTTCGGTATTCCTCGCGGTCGTGCGGCATCATGTCGACCACCAGCAGCCGGCCTCCCGGCCTCAGTGCGCGATGTGCCTGGGCAATAACTCGCTCCGGCTCGATGATGTGGTGTAGCACCAGGAACAGAATGGCCACATCGAGCCGGTCGTCGTCGACCGGTAGGTCCTCGAGCTCGCCTTGCCGGATTTCTACGTTGTCGAAGTCGGACAGCCGTACTTCGGCGGCCTTCAGCATGGCGGCCGAATCGTCTACCGCGACAACCCGGTGGACGAAGGGGGCAATGCTCGCCGCAATCTGTCCCGTGCCGCAACCAAGGTCACCCACTACCCAGCGATCGTCCAGCAGAGCCAGCAGTCCTGTCAGCTCGGCGTTGGCTCCAAATAATTCCCGCCGGAGAGCGTCCCACTCGCCGGCTGAACTCGAGAAGAAAGTCTTGGAAGTTGTGCGCCGCGCCGTCAGCACGCTGCGCAATCTCTCCTGATCGTGGACCGCGGGCGTGAGCGTCTGTACATCTGCCTTGATGGCCTGCCACAGTCGGGCTGCCGTCGGGTGTAGTCGATCATGGTCTACCGAGTACCAGCGACTGGTACCCTGCCCGCGCGACACGACCCAACCAGCCGTGCCCATGATCTTGAGATGACGACTAACGGTAGACTGCGGTTGTTGCAGGACAGCCTGGAGTTCCGACACCGTGAGCTCCTGCTCCTCGAGCAAGAGGAGCAGTCGGCTGCGGGTGACGTCTGCCAGGGCGTCCATGCTGTCGAGCACGTGGCCGGCTTCGGTTGTAGTATTCATCAGTATATCCGCATATAATGTTGGTCAATCGGGTGGATTCGTCAACCCCTGGTCTGGGATTGGCCACCTTGCCCCTTGCGTGGCATGGTGCTATCCCTATACCCCTGAACCAGTTGACGTTCTTGACGCCCGCAGGGCGGACCCGGCCATTCCGGCCGATTGCTCGTATTGGGAGTTGATCCATGGCCAAGCGGTACAGTTTTCTCAAGCAGGTGAACCACGCCTTTGACAGGGCGGCCGTCTTGACCGAGCACGATCCGACCTTGCTCAAGACCATCAAGGCCGTGAACAGTGTGTACCACATCCAGTTTCCCATCTTGCGGGATGATGGCTCGATCGAAGTGGTGCACGCGTGGCGGGCGGAGCACAGCCACCATAAACAGCCGACCAAGGGCGGCATCCGCTACAGCATGGCGGTCAACGAGGACGAGGTCATGGCGCTGTCGGCGCTCATGACCTACAAGTGCGCCCTCGTCGACGTTCCGTTCGGTGGGGCCAAAGGCGGCATCAGGATCGCCCGGCACAAGTTCTCCGAAGCCGAGTTGGAGCGTATCACCCGGCGCTACACGTTCGAGTTGGTCAAGAAGAACTTCATTGGCCCGGGCATCGACGTACCGGCGCCGGATTTTGGCACCGGCGCCAAGGAGATGGCGTGGATCGCCGACACCTACACTTCGCTGTCGAACGGGGAGCTGAATGCCCTGGCGTGCGTCACGGCCAAGCCTGTCAGCCAGGGTGGCATCCGGGGACGGACCGAGGCGACCGGCCGGGGTGTGTTCTTCGGTATCCGCGAGGCGTGTGACAACCCTGAGGACATGAAGCGGCTGGGGTTGTCACTGGGGCTCAGAGGTAAGCGGGTGGTGGTGCAAGGGCTAGGAAACGTGGGGTACCACGCGGCCAAGTTCCTGCAAGAGGGTGGCGCGGTGATCGTGGGGTTGGCTGAATATGAGGGAGCAATACACAATCCCAAGGGCCTCGACGTCGACGCCGTGGTGGAGCATCGAAGCGCCACCAAGTCGATCGTGGATTTTCCAGGGGCGGATAACGTCGAGTCGAACGCCGCACTGGAACTCGAGTGCGACATTCTGATACCGGCAGCTCTCGAAAATCAGATCACCGAAGAAAACGCTCCCCGCATCAAGGCCAAGATCATCGGGGAGGCGGCCAACGGTCCGACCACCGAGGAGGCGGCGGACCTACTTTTCCAGCGAGGATCCCTGGTTCTGCCGGATACGTTCTTGAACGCCGGTGGTGTCACCGTATCCTACTTCGAGTGGGTCAAGAACCTGTCGCATGTCCGGTTTGGCCGCATGGAGAAACGCTTCGAACAGGGCGCCTACCGCCGTCTTCTCGAAGGCGTGGAAAAGCTCACCGGCAAGCAGTTCCCCGACGCCGAAATGAGCGAGATTGCACGGGGCGCCAGCGAGGAAGACTTGGTCAATTCGGGGCTGGAAGAGACAATGGTTCTGGCTTATAAGCAATTGGTCGACATTCGGGAGATCCACCAACGAAAGATCCCCTTGCGAACCGCAGCGCTCATCAACGCCATCGACAAGATTGCGGCGAGCTATGAGCACCTGGGGATCTTCCCATAGAGCGGGGGGGGGGCGACAGCCAAGGCTGTCGACGGCGAGGGCAGCGGGAGCAGCGGGGGCAGGGAACAGGTACTAGCCTATTCTCTCAGGGGCAGACTCACGTGCAAGTGATCCGCGGTGCCGACGTGTCGCAGGGTTCGGAATCCCATTAATCTGAAATACGCAGTCAGGAGAGTCGTCCGCCATGGGGGGCGGCCTAGGGTGCGGAGGTCTACGGCGTGGACGTAGCCGTCGCTCTGTTTGAAATGGAGGGAGGCTTCGTAGACCGGGAGGCCCATGGCGATATAGTCGGACGGAATTCTTCTGACGTCCGTTACCACCAAGTCGTGATCGAAGAGTACGGCGGTGCTCAGGGCGAGGCGAAAGATGGGGTGCAGGGTGGTGTAGTAGGTTCTGACGGCTTCGTTCTTGGCGTTGGTACTCGACAGGTAGACTAGTGCGTAGCCGCAGTAGACGAGGGTAATGGGAAGCGCCACGTGGGTAAGGGCCAGGCGGAACCGCGCCTTCCCGGTAAGACGGGCGCTGATGCGGGCTCCGTAGAGACCGACGATTACCAACGTGAGGAGTGCTCCGGCTCCCAATGCCAACCAGGTTGGGGCACCGAACGACGCGTAGGTCCACACGCTCACACGGACGAGGGTGAAGAACGGGAGCAGGGCCAGCGCCAGTACCAGGAGACCCGTTCGCCACCAAGGACTCCGCCCACGCTTGCGCTTGGTCGTGGAGCGTCGTTCGGCGCGCTGCTGACTGCGGAACTCCTTGGCCGCAGCCTTATGCAATGACGCCATTCGGGCGGCACTTTCGGCCTGCGACCGTGGCGGTGAGGCAGGTCCGGTGCTGGATTGGTCATCGGGCTTCACGTCCGACGCTACGCGCCCTGGGCCGTAGCGGTTTCGGTTCCCGGAATTGACATCCATCGGCCGTCCGGCCATCATCGGCGCATGTCTCCTCTCACATTTGAACAGTCGCGCCTCACGACCTTCTCGTTGGTCGTGCTGGCCTCGTTCGCCATAGCTGTGGCGCTGCACTTCACCCAGTTGGTGATGGTACCGTTCGTCCTGGCTATCCTGCTGGCCAACCTGCTGGGCCCCGGTGTCGATTTTCTGATCGAGCGGTTGCGGTTTCCCCGGGCCCTGGCCGTGTTCGTCGCCATTCTGGTGGCCCTTGGTATCCTGACTCTGCTGGGTCTCCTGATCAGCGTTTCGGCCCGCGGCATGGCGACTTCGGCACCTATCTACCAGGCGCGGCTCGAGGTAGCGTTTGCCGATTGGCGCGGATTGTTGGATCAAATGGACTTCGACTTAGGCCAGGCAACCCTGCACGACGCCGTCCGGCAGTTGCCGCTGTCGCAGTGGGCCGGCAACGCGGCCGGGAAGGTATTTGGGTTGGTGACATCGGGTTTGTTGGTGTTGGTGTTCCTGATCTTCATTCTTACCGGCAGGCGGACCAGCGCCGAGCGTGTTGGTCTGTACGGTGAGATGGATGCCAAGATCAGGCGCTACGTCGTCACCAAGATTCTCACGTCGGCCACGACGGGGATTCTGGTGACACTCATTTTGTTGGCGTTCGGCCTGCAGCTGGCGGTGGTGTTCGGAATTCTGGCTTTCTTCCTGAATTTCATCCCCAATCTCGGGTCTGTCATCGCCACGCTGTTACCGCTTCCGGTAGCTCTGATACAATACGAATCCATGTGGCCGATCATTGGAGTAGTTGCCATTCCCGGAGCGGTTCAATTGACCATTGGAAACGGTGTGGAGCCGGTTCTCATGGGACGCGGATTGGAACTGCACCCTCTCGTCATCCTGATGGGACTGCTGTTTTGGGGACTCTTGTGGGGGGTCGCCGGAATGTTCCTCGCTGCGCCGTTGACGGCGATTCTACGATTGGTTTTGGAGAAATTCGACACTACCCGGCCCATGGCCGAGCTGATGGCCGGCAAGATGCCTTTGGTGTTGACGGCGCAGTCGTCGGTGCAGACGGGAACCTGGAACCGCCAGTAGCCAATAGGCAGCCCCATCCCTTCCCGCTGTTGATCGCCCTGACAGTGTCATCCGGTGCGGCTTGTAATGAACAAGGTCGTCGAGGACGACGGTAGCCACGGCAAGATGCTTCGGGTTCGACTGATCTATTTTTTACGCTAGATGAGGGGGCCAGGGATCGGACGGTGGGGCGACCCGGGCGCCGTCCGATACTTGGTGGATCCCCACGGGTCGTCCTCTAATGGCCCGTTCCCAGTTCGATGGTGTACTGGGCGCCGAGCATGAGCATCCAGTCAGTCTCCAGTTGCGGGCCGTCCAGCTTCTGATAGACCGGGATGATCCCTTCCGCGGTCAACCGCAGGTCGTGCAGCGGTCCGGACGGGAGGTAGAAGTTGATACCCACTCCAACGTCGCCGTAGCTGCCCGCGCGAAGGTTGGGATCGGCGGTGGGCACGAACTGGGCTGCCGGACGTACTTGTGGGCCGCCCGGGGTCATGAAGGTCACCGGATCGGTCAGGAATTGGTCCTTGCCTGTGATATTTTCAACTCGCCGGTATCCGCCACGGAGTGAGGCCGAGAAGTTGCGGGTGATCTTGACGGCGCCCCACGCCGTGCCGAGGTAGTTGTTCCCCAGTCGATAGCCGTTGTCGTTCGTGCCGGTGCGGATGAGCCCTTTGGCCTGGGCCCCCCACGATAGCAGGTTGCCTTGGCCCTGATAGGTGACGGCGGCAATGACGTCCCAGGTGCCGGAGCCAGTTTGCATGGGGTATGGCAATTGAGCGGCTAGCCCACCGCTCACCGGTGTAGTGTCCGACTGAAAGGTCGATCCAGTGGGCATGCTGATACCGATCTGGCCCATCAAGAACTGCTTACCCCAACTCGCCACCGGGAACAGGCCACTCAACTTGAAGTCACCCACCGACCCCGACTCCGTGGTGAAGGTGTTTCCGTTTCGTGCCAGGTGATCCATGCTGCTGGACAGAACCGGCAACATTCCCATGAGGGTCAGGTGCTGGGTAACGCC
>CAXMUQ010000130.1:0-8504 GCA_964196605.1 uncultured Acidimicrobiia bacterium | reverse complement strand
ACCTGGTTATCACATAGCCCAGGACCACAACGAACAGGACGAACACAATCGCCAAGGGTAGTGGGACGGTTTGCAAGACCGAACGCGGGTTCATCGATGCCACGTGTGGTTTCCGGGCGGTGGTGGGTGCTGCCGTGGCGCGATGGGGTCGTCTCGACGGCAAGGAATGGACTCGCGCAATCATGCAACCGGCTACCCCAGAGACGCAATGACCGACTCACCCAGACAGTACGTACGCTTTCTGTTCCTCAAGCTCGATGCCGCATGGCGGAGGCTGGAACCGGACGAGCAGGCCCGCCACAAGGCGCAATTCGCCACCACGCTGCTGAGTTTCCGTGGCAGATTGCTGCTGCGCAGTTATAGCCTGTCCGGCACCCGCGGGGACGCCGATCTGCTGCTGTGGCAGGTGAGCGATGACTTGGAGGCGTTCCAGGAAGTCCAGACGGCGATGTTTTCTACCGACCTCGCGGGTTATCTGTCGATTTCTCACAGTTATATCGGAATGACTCGACGATCGATCTATCAATTCCCCGACCGATCCGACGACGCCGACATGATTACCGTGCACCCTCAGGACTCTCGCTACCTCTTTGTGTATCCGTTCGTCAAGAAGAGGTCATGGTACGCGCTGCCACGCGAAGAGCGCCAAGCCATGATGCAGGAGCACGCCACCATTGGCCGCGCCCACCCGGATGTACGGTTGAACACCATTTACTCCTACGGACTGGATGACCAGGAGTTTGTTCTGGCCTTCGAATCCGATGATCCCGGCGATTTTCTCGATCTTGTCATGGAATTGCGGGAGACCAAATCCTCGGCGTACACAGAGCTGGACGTGCCAATTTTCACTTGTCTTCAGATGTCGTTGTGGGAGGCGCTCGACGCCATGGGCGGCCGCTCGACGAGCACTACCACGGCCGACACAGGCGACGACACCTTCACGGATGTGGCCGGCGTCGAAGATCTGAGTCCGAACTCCGGACTCCGGGTCTACTGCGGCCGGGAGGCCGTGGCGCTCTTCAAGATCGGGGAGCGGGTCTTTGCCGTGGCCGATCGGTGCACCCACGGTCGCGCGTCATTGAGCGAAGGAAGCATTCTGGAGGACGGGTGCACGCTGCAATGTCCCTGGCACGACGGACGGTTCGACCTGGAGAGCGGGCGACCGTGTGGCGGACCGGTTCGGGTGCCGATCAAGACCTTCGAGGTAAAGATCGAATCAGGGCGGGTCCTTGTCCGAGCATGAGGCACCGTTCGGCGTGCTGCTGGTGGCGTACGGCGCTCCGTCGAAGGTCGACGATGTAGAGCCATACTTGCTCGATGTTCGGGGAGGACGGCCAACGTCCCGCGACATGGTGAGCCGTTTCCAGAAACGATACGAAGCCATCGGCGGAGGTTCACCGCTTCTCGAACGCACCAGCGAACAGGCCACCGCCCTGGCCGCCGCCATGGGAGGCTCGGTGCCGGTATACGTGGGGATGCGGCATTGGCATCCCTACATCGGCGACGTATTCGAGCAGGTGCGTACCGATGGCGTTACCAAAATCGTGGCGCTGGCTCTGGCACCACACTTCTCGACCATGAGTATCGGTGCCTACGCTCAGCGGATTGAAGAAGCCCGGGGTGAGGTCGCCACGACGATGGTGCGGCAATGGTTCGATCACCCCGGGTTCCTCGACGCGGTTGCCGAGCAGGTCGAGGAAGCGTTGCGCCGTTTCCCTGAGAGTGTCCGTGATGATGTCACCATCATGTTTACGGCTCACAGTCTGCCTCAGCGCATTCTCGACGACGGAGATCCTTACGAGGCTCAGCTTAGAGCCAGTGTAGCCGGAGTCATCGATCGTATCGCACCGTGTCGACACTTGTTTGCCTACCAGAGCGCTGGGCAGGCTGGTGGCCCCTGGCTCGGCCCTGACGCGGCCGACCTCATCGCGTCCCTGGCCGACGATGGCAGCCGCCATGTCCTCGTGTGTCCCATAGGGTTCGTGAGCGACCACCTGGAAGTGCTGTACGACGTCGACATCGAATACTGCGAGCTCGCTGCCAAGTTGGGTGTTCAATTGGAGCGTACCGCCTCGCTCAACTCCAGCCCGTTGCTGATCGCTACCCTCGCCGAGTTGGTGAAGGAAGCTGCCCGCACCGAAGGTTGGGCCGCGTGAGGATCGCCATCATCGGTGGTGGAGTTGCCGGCCTGTGCGCCGCTTGGCGGGCACGGACCCTGGGAGCAGAGGTTGTCCTCCTCGAGGCCTCATCTCGCCTTGGGGGACAGATCCTGACTGAACGCTTGTCGGACTGCTTGTTGGAACACGGTGCCGAAGGGTTCGTTGCCAACAGCGAGGCTCTCCATTCAGTGTGCAACGGTCTGGATCTGGCCGGTGAGGTGATCTCCCAGACTACCACCCGGGCACTCCTGGCCGAAGGCGGTGCCCTGCGCGAGCTGCCACCGGGCGAGGCAGGGCGTCGGCTGGGGATCCAGGCTCGGGCCTCGGACTGGGGCCGGGGTCTCCAAAGCCTCCGTGGCGGCATGGGTCACCTGGTGGAGGCCTTGGCCGCCGCTGTTGGTCAGCGTCACATCGAGCTCTCGGCACCGGTAGAAGCCATCGCGCCGATGGCGGGCGAGCCTTCCGGAGAGTGGAGAATACACCTGGCCTCGGCTGCGTCGTTCGAAGTCGGGGGCGTCATTGTGGCGCTCCCGGGCGCCGCAGCCGGGATGGTGTTGGGCGAAGTCGACCCGGGAGTAGCGGGATGGCTTCGGAGCCTGGAAACGGTTTCGTCGCTGTCGGTGACGCTGGTGGTTGCCAGGGATCAAGTTGATCACGCGCTCGATGCTACGGGGTTCGTAGTGGGGAACACTGTCACACCGGATGGGCTGAGGGCGTGCGCCTTCTCATCGACCAAGTTCGCCGGTCGGGCGCCTCCGGATCGTTGCGTTCTTCGCGTGTTTTACCGGCCCCCGGCCGACGGTGTAGTGCCTCCGGAAACATGGATCAGGCGGACTCGAGACTATCTGGGACGGGTAATAGGCCTGAAGGGCGACCCCGAGCATGCCCGGGTAGTATCGTGGCCCGCCGCCATTCCCAGGTACGCACCGAATCACCAGGCGACCGTGGCGGCGTCCTTCGCCTCCCTTCAGCGTAGGGGCCGGATAGCTCTGGCAGGAGCGGCCGTGGCCCGAAGTGGCCTCGACGGGGCTGTCCGTTCGGGCTGGGACGCGGCCGAAGCGGTACTCCGATTGGGGTCGAAGGTGGCGACTCCGTGATGTATCTTGCGAATCCCGGCCCAACCTTCGAGCCGGTTCACTCCCTCCGCAGTTGACAGAGGATTAATGCGCGAGCAGAAGTTCCGGCAGGCAGCCTTCGTCTACCTTCACGTCGGAATACTCTATGAAGGCGCCGCCTTTCAGATGTGGCGCCAGGGAATGCTGCCCCAACGAATGGGTCCCGGGTGGATCTGGTTGGTGGCAGGACCAGTCATAGTCGGTGCGGTATTCTGGGCCCTGTGGAGATACCACAACGTCTGGGTCGCGCGGGTGGTGTGGGCCATCGCCGCCCTGCGGGTGCCGGCGCTCATTGGCGGAGCGTTTCTGCCGACCCCCGATCAGCGGCTTGCGCCGGTATTCTACGGCACTGCCCTCCTGGTAGTGATGATCAACCTTGCCATGCTTGCCCGGGCAGGGTGGGACCTGTGACTTACCGAACCTATCACCAGGTAACCGGGGATGACCGGTCGCAGCTTGGCGCCCAGGTGCAGGCGCAGCGGGATCGAGTCATTGAACGGCTGCAGTCTGTGGGCAGAATCGTTGCCGTCATGAGCGGCAAGGGCGGTGTAGGGAAGAGCTACGTGACCAGTTGGTTGGCTCGAGCAGCCGCGCCGGAGAGCAAGGTTGGTGTGCTCGACGCCGATCTCCGGAGTCCTACTGTGGCTCGTCTCCTCGGGGCGAGTGGGCCCCTTAAGGTCAGCGAATCCGGGGTCGAACCCAGTATCGCGGAGGATGGTATCGCGGTCGTTTCAATGGACCTGCTCCTCGACGAAGGGCACCCGCTGCAGTGGCGATCGTCAACGGGTGACTCGTTCGCCTGGCGCGGTCTCCTCGAGGCCGGTGCCTTGCGCGAATTCCTGAGTGACGTGGTGTGGGGTGCGCTCGACCTGCTACTGGTGGATCTTCCGCCGGGGACCGACGGTGTGACCGATCTGTACGAGCTCGTTCCATCTCTCGCCGGTGTCCTCGCGGTGACCATCCCCAGCGACGAGGCCCGCCGTTCCGTTGCTCGTTCGTTGCGCGCTGCTCAGGACTCGGCTATGCCCGTTCTCGGCGTCGTCGAAAACATGAGCGGATATCACTGCCCCGGCTGTGCCGATGTCCAGCCGCTGTTCGATGGCTCCGCAGGTCAGTCGCTGGCCGACGAATTCGGCATACCGCTGCTTGGCCGCCTGCCGTTTCGTCCCCGCGGTGAGGGCCCCGGGCAGGAGGCGCTGGCCTCCACGGTCCGGGCAGTTCTCGGGGGGGCCTCGTGAAGTTCCTGTGTATCGACTGCGACGAACAGATGACGTACGAGGACCGGCAAGAGCCCGGTGACGGCACCTTCACCGCCTCGTACGTATGCCCTGCTTGTGGCCGCCGAATGGCCATGTTGGCCAATCCTATGGAAACCCAGTTGGTGGGGTCTCTGGGCGTCAAAGTGGGGGGCCGGACCCTCGATCAGCAGCCAATGGAGCTGGTGAGGCAAACCCTCGAGGGGCGGGACGATGCCTTCGTTGACGACCCTTCAGGCCGCCCTACGTGGGCTCCTGAGAGCGAGGAGCGCTTGGCACGAGTGCCCGGATTCGTCAGGGGAATGGTCAAGAAGATCTATTCCGAGTGGGCTTCCGAGCGCGGTATCCAGGTCATCACCCCTCGAGTGATGGACGAGGCTCGGGTCGATCTTGGATTGGAAGAAATGTGACGTCGCCCGAGATTGAACGCCAGGTTCACGGCCTCGTTGTTATGATTGACCGTACGTTATGTGTCGGATTTGGCGATTGTGTTCGCGAAGGCGCCACTGCGTTCGTCCTCGATGAGGAGGGGATCGCCGTATTCTCGGCACCCGAAGCCGTGTCTCGGGATGAACTACTCCAAGCGTGCGAATCGTGCCCCGTCGATGCCCTGACCGTTCTCGATGCCAAGGGAGAATGTCTTGTGCCCTAGGGATACCCGGAAAGACTTGACAGCGTGCCCCACAGGTTGAATACTCGCGCGTGGGGTAAAGGGACCACGAAGGTTGTATTTCCACGTAATAGCCGGGCGGCAGGGCCGTCTCGCCAAGCCATCCTGTACCTGTTGCCGCAAGACAGGTAGTCAATATTTCTGGCCGATCCTCAACCGACCGTCACCCGGTCGCCGGGAGCGCTATGTACCATGAAGTCCTAGTACCGGTTGATAATTCCTTGTGTTCCGACTGGGCGGTAGACCGTGCCTTGGAGATATGCGCCGAGTCGGACGGACGGATCACGGGCACCCACGTATATGCGGCCCGGCTCCACGACGTGCGTTTTCGTCAGCTCGAGACTGGCCTTCCAGCGCAATTCCAGACCCCTGATGAGATCAAGCGGCAGCGCAAGGTGCACGACAAGTTGATCGAAAAGGGATTGCAGCTGATCTCGGATTCCTTCCTCGACCAGGTGGAAAAACGCTGCACATCGGCTGGTGTACCGCTGCGACGGCAATTGCTGGAGGGCATCAACTACGAAGAGTTGATCAACGAGGTGAATCGCGGTGCGGGCCAACTCCCCAGCCTCATCGGATTCGATGCCAATATTGCGGCCAACTACGATGGCGGTGAACGAGTCCGGTCCGACGTCCGGCTAGGTGAGGATGGCAGGATCGTCGGGGAGGACGAAGATCAGGCCGACAAACTCGCCGGGAGCAGTGGGCGCCAATACGATCTGGTGGCCATTGGCGCCCATGGGATAGGCCGACAGCCGCATTCCCAACTTGGTGGGGTCGTAGCCCGGGCGGCACGGAGCATCAACAAGGACATGCTCATCGTCAGGCAGGAGCAGGCGCTGAAGTCGGGCAAGATCATGGTGTGCGTCGACGGGTCATCGTACAGCTACAAGGCCATGCGAGTCGGATTGGAAATGGCACAAACCTACGGCGCCACTCTGTATGTATGCAGCGCGTTTGATGTGGAGTACCACCACGCGGTGTTCAACAACATCAAGGATGTGCTGTCGGTCAAGGCGTCGAAGGTCTTCAAGTTCGAGGAACAGGAAGAACTGCACAACAACATCATCGACAAGGGCCTGCTCAAACTCTGCCAGGCCAATATCAAGCGTGCGGAAGTGATGGCGCAGGAGTTCCCTGACGTCCAGGTCGAGAGCCAGATTCTCGTCGGCAAGCCGTTTCAGGTGATCCTGCAGTGGGTGGAAGAAATCGAGCCGTCATTGTTGATCGTCGGTCGCCACGGGGGGCACCGCATCGAAGGCACCGAGATGGGGTCTCAGACCGAGAACCTCATTCGGATGGCGCCGGCCAACGTGCTGGTGACGAGTATCGAAGGCATCACGCCGGAAGACATCCCGTGGATCGAAGAGGATGGCGAGGCCGGCCTACCGTGGGCCCCCGACGCGGAAGTACGCATCCAGCGGGTCCCTCCGTTCGCCCAGGGCATCGCCCGCCGGGCGGTGGAGGAATACACCATCGAGCAGGGCGGTGTGACGGTCACCAACCAATGGCTGGACAAGGCCATTCAGAAACTCCTGCCAACCCACATGCAACTGATCATGGGCGTCGGCGACGCGGAAGAGCTGGCCCGGGCAGAGGTCAAGGCCGAGGAGCAGATGGCCAAGACGCTTGTCCTGGGCCGGGACGATGACCCTGAGCCTGCCGGGGCGACGGTCGAGGTGGCGTGTCCCCAGACTCCCCACTCGACCACACGGCCCCGCTCAGTGGAAGACCCATCGGTGTGGACGGAGGAGGCGTTCGACCGCCTCAAGGTCGTGCCACTCATTGCTCGGCCGCTGGCCAGGATGACGGTCGAACGCTTCGCCAAGGGGCAGGACATCTGGCGTATTTCCACGGCGGTGATGGACGAGAACAAGCAGGCCATGATCGAAGCCGACGAGTTCGACGCCGAAACCATGATGGGCATGTTCCGCGAACTGCGAGCCAAACAAATCAAGGCTGAGGCTGAGGGCGGTGACGCGCTGTCGCCCGAAATGCGAAAATTTATCGAGGAAGCCAAAGCTTCCGGCATGACTCGCTGTCCCATTCGGGATATCGAGGAGCAGATGACCGAGTGCCCGGTTGATTTCAAGACGGTCTCACCCGCTGAAGCGAAGGCGGCGGTGGAAGAGTTGATGAAGCAGGGTGGGGGGAGCAAGTAGCCACACGCCGAACGCCGGAGGTAGGCTGCATGGCAGGATGTCGGTAGCTCCACTTGAAGTCATGGGAGAAGCCCCGGACACGGATCGCCGGGTACCTGGCCACATCCCGCATGTGGTGGCCTGGAACCTGACGCGTCGGTGCAACTTGGAGTGCGCCCATTGCTATATCGCCGCCGGCCCTGACGAGAGCGACGACGACGATCTGTCGACGGCCGAATGCCTCCGCATTGCCGATGAAATCCTGGCCGTCAATCCGGCGCCAATGTTCATCTTGTCCGGCGGAGAGCCGCTGCTGCGAGATGATCTCGAGGCCATTGCCGAGCATTGCACAACCCATGGCGCCACGGTCGTGGTCGGTACCAACGGCACCCTGCTGACGGACCAACGCATCGACTCACTGATGGCTGCCGGGGTGACTGGAGTGGCAGTCAGCATCGAGTCGCTCGATCCCACGTACCATGACCGGTTCCGGCGTGGCCACGGTTCGCTGGAAGCCACCTTGGCGGCCATCGACAGACTGGCGGAGCACAAGCTCGATTTCGTAATCCAAACAACGCTCACGGCAGGCAACCGTGACGAGCTCCCCTCGCTCGTGGCCTGGGCGGCCGAACGAGGCGCCGTGTCGTTCAACGCCTATTTTCTGGTAACCACTGGACGTGGCGCAGGCATGCGCGCCCTTACGGCAGATGATCACGAAGCGCTTCTCGCGCAACTGGCCGATCTCCATGTCGAGTACCTCGGTCGCATGATGATACGGGCCAAGTGCGCCCCAGCCTTCATGCGCCTGGTGCACAGCCGAGCTCCGAGTTCACCAATCCTGCAATACTCGACGCGGTGCCCCTGTGGCGTGCAGTACTGTCGTATTACCCCTGATGGCGGATTGACCGCGTGTCCCTACCTCCCGGTCACGGCCGGAAACCTTCGTGAGTCCAGTTTTGCGGATCTGTGGAGCTCGGCTCCACTGTTCGCTGAACTTCGACGAGGGACGCTCGGTGGCAAATGCGGCAACTGTGGCTATCGCGAGATGTGCGGTGGTTGCCGCGCCCGTGCCTTCGCCACGACTGGAGACTACCTCGCGTCAGATGAATCGTGCGCCTATGAACCCGACGGTCTGGAAGCAGGGGTCACCCCGGCTCGAGTGG
>CAXMUQ010000129.1:0-6148 GCA_964196605.1 uncultured Acidimicrobiia bacterium | reverse complement strand
GTGGACAAGGCGACCACCGCCGTGGTAATCACCGATCCCCAGAAAGACTTCCTCTCCGAGGACGGCGTGGTGTGGGGGGTCGTGGGAGCCAGCGTCAAGGAGAACAACACCGTGGAGCACCTGCGCCAGCTGCTGACGACGGCGCACGATACCGGCATCACGGTGTTCGTCTCGCCCCACTACTACTATCCGCACGATCACAAATGGGATTTCGGCGGCGCGCTAGAGAAGATGATGCATGCCGTGGGCATGTTCGATCGCCAGGGAGCCCTCACCACGGATGGCTTCGGTGGGTCGGGAGCCGACTGGCACGAGCCGCTCAAGGCGCTCATCGACAAGGATGACGTGGTGGTGGTTAGCCCCCACAAAGTCTACGGGCCCGAGTCGAACGACTTGGCACTGCAACTGCGCAAACGAGGCATCGACAAAGTCATCCTGGCCGGCATGTCGGCCAATCTCTGCGTCGAAGCGCACCTGAGAGAGCTCACTGAACAGGGCTTCGAAGTCTGCGTCATCAAGGACGCAACCGCCGGCGCGCAGCTCCCGGGCGGCGACTTCTACCAAGCTGCCCTTCTCAACTTCCGCATGATCGCCAGCTCCGTACAGACTACGGACCAGATCACGCAGTCGATGAAGGAAGCCTAGCGGTGGCGCAGGATGTGGCGCAGGACGAACTCGTCCGTCTCCTGATGGATTCGACGGGCGAGGGCATCTACGGGGTAGACCTCGACGGCAATTGTAACTTTGCCAACGAAGCCTGCGCCCGCATCCTCGGCTTCGCCACCACTGAAGAACTGCTGGGCCGCCACATGCACGACCTGGTGCATCACACCAGGCCCAACGGAGAGCACTATCCGGTAGAGGAGTGCCGCATCTATCAGGCGTTCCGCGATCACAAGGGCACCCACGTAGACGACGAAATGATGTTCAAGGCAGATGGGGCTCCCTTCCCCGCCGAGTACTGGTCGTATCCCGTGGAGTGCGAGGGAGAGTTGGTCGGCTGCGTGCTGACGTTTGTCGACATCACCGAACGTCGGCAGGTCGAGGAGAAGTTGCGCGAGGCCAACGAACTGGTCCGGCTGCTGCTCGATTCCAGCGGCGAGGGCACTTACGGTGTCGACCTCGACGGCAATTGCACGTTCGCCAATCCGGCGTGCGCCAGGCTCCTGGGATTCGACGGCATAGACGATCTCATGGGTAAGCAGATGCACGAACTGGTACACCACACCCGCTCCAACGGCGAGCCCTATCCGGTTGAGGAATGCCGCATCTACCAGGCGTTTCGCAGGGGAGAGGGCACGCACACCGACGAAGAAGTGATGATCTGTGCCGACGGGAAGCCGTTCCCGGCGGAGTACTGGTCGTACCCCATCGAGCGCGATGGTGAATTGGTGGGCTGCGTGGTGACGTTCGTGGACATCACCGAACGGCGGCGGGTGGAGGAGGGCTTGCGGCAGACCGAGAAGATGGCCGCCCTGGGCAAGCTCTCGGCCGGACTGGCCCACGAGCTCAACAACCCGGCCGCCGCCGCCCAGCGCGCCGCCAGTCTCCTGGCGGAGGCGCTCGACCAGGCGGCCGCGGCAAGCGCGGCACTGCATCAGGCCGGCATCAGCGCCGACACCTGGCAACAGCTCACCGAGTGGAGCCGGAAGTTTCGCGAGCGATCGGCAGAACCGTTGGCCCTCTCGCCCCTCGAGGTGAGCGACCGCGAGGAGGAACTGTTGGAGTGGCTCGAAACACACGGTGTGTCTGAAGCGTGGATCGTGGCGCCGACCCTGGTCACGGCCCGGGCGGACTTGTCGCAGCTCGACGCCATAGCCGAATTGGTCCCGGAGGAGCATCTGGGCAGCGCCATCGAGTGGCTGCGAGGCGCGGTGGTCACGCACGACCTGGCGGGCATCGTGGGCAAGAGCACCAAGAACATCTCCGACCTGGTGAACGTGGTGAAGTCCTACTCGTACCGCGACCAGGAAGCGGTGCAACAGGTCGACGTCCACGCCGGCATCGAGGATACGCTCAAGATTCTGGCGCACAAACTCCGGGCGGGCGTGGAGGTCGTGCGGGAGTACCAGGACGGCCTGCCCGAGGTCGAAGTCCAGGCCAGCGAACTCAACCAGGTGTGGACCAACCTGATCGACAACGCCATCGGTGCCATGGACGGCAAGGGAACCCTCACCATTCGGACACAGGGCGAGGATGGGCACCTGATAGTCGAGATCGCCGACGACGGTCCGGGAATACCGGAAGACGTGCAGTCGCACATCTTCGATCCCTTCTTCACCACCAAGGACGTCGGCGAAGGGACCGGGCTCGGCCTGGACGTGGTGCGCCGTATCGTGAGGGCCCGGTGCGGCGGTGAAATCGATTTTCGTACCCGGCCGGGAGAGACCGTGTTCCAGGTCCGCCTGCCGGTGGCGCGGGCCTGCGACTCATGAAATCCCGATCACCCCACCCGACACCGCAACTGCGCGAGGACTGATGCCGGCCAAACCGTTCGTGCTGACCCTTGACGACGACGACACCGTGTTGCGCGCCGTGGAACACGACCTCCGTTCCGAGTACGGCTCGGAATTTCGCGTGATGCGCGCCGACTCGGGATCCGCAGGACTCGAGCTGCTGGGAGACCTCAAGCGGCGGGGCGACCCCTCGGCCCTGTTTCTGGTCGACCAACGCATGCCCGGCATGACCGGAGTGGAATTCCTCGAGAAGGCCATCGAGTTCTATCCGGAAGCCAAGCGAGTCTTGCTCACGGCCTACGCGGACACCGACGCCGCCATTCGAGCCATCAACGAAGTCCAGATCGACCACTACCTCCTCAAGCCGTGGGACCCGCCCGAGGAGAAACTGTATCCCGTCCTCACCGACCTGCTCGACGATTGGCGCGAGGGGTACCGCCCGCCCTTCGAAGGCGTGCGGGTGGTGGGCACCCGCTGGGACCCGGCGGCGCACCACGTCAAGGACTTCCTGACGCGCAATCACGTGCCGTATCAGTGGTTCGATCCCGAGGTGAACCTCGAGGCGAAGCAGTTGCTCGAGTCGTGTTCCGAGCCGCCGCGGTTGCCGTGCCTGTTCTTTACCGACGGAACGATGGCCGAGCGGCCCGACACCCGGGAGATCGCCGAGCGTGTGGGGCTGAAGGTCAGCGCCGACAAGCCGTTCTATGATTTCGTGGTAGTCGGCGGCGGGCCCGCGGGCCTGGCGGCGTCGGTCTACGGCGCGTCGGAGGGGCTCAAGACGCTGGTAGTGGATGAGCACGCGCCGGGCGGCCAGGCCGGCATGAGCTCACGCATCGAGAACTACCTCGGGTTCCCCGGCGGTCTGTCGGGCAGCGAACTCACCCGCCGGGCGGTCACCCAGGCCAAGCGCTTCGGTGTGGAAATTCTCACCGCCCAGAAGGTGACCGGTCTCGAATCCGATGGACCGGCACGCACCCTGACTCTGGGCGACGGCACCGAGGTACAGTGCCGGGCGCTGCTTATCGCCACGGGGGTGTCGTACCGGCAGCTCGAGGCGCCGGGCATCGAGAAGCTCACCGGAGCCGGGGTATACTACGGTGCGGCCATGAGCGAGGGCGAATCGATGCGGGGCGAGCACGTCTACATGGTAGGTGGCGCCAACTCGGCTGGCCAGGCGGCCATGTACTTCTCGCGATTCGCGGCCAGCGTCACGCTGTTGGTGCGTGGCGAGTCACTGTCGCGTAGCATGTCCAGCTATCTGATCGATCAGATCGAGGCGACGGAAAACATCCACGTGTGGACGGGGACCACCGTCAACCGGGCCGTGGGCGCCGAGCACTTGGAGGAACTGGTCCTGGCGCGCGGGTCAAACGGGAACACCGAAACCGTCTCCGCCGGCGCCCTGTTCATCTTCATAGGCGCCGTACCGCGTACCGCCTGGCTGGGCGACCGGATTGCCCGTGATGATCACGGCTTCATCTTGTCTGGTGTGGATGCCTTGAGTAACGAGCCGCTGGAGGAGTACACGCAGCAGAACCGGACGCCGTTGATGCTGGAGACGAACATACCCGGTGTGTTTGTGGCGGGGGATGTGCGGCATGGGTCGGTGAAGCGGGTGGCGTCGGCGGTGGGGGAGGGGTCGATGGCGGTGATGTTTGTGCATCAGTACTTGAGTCGGGTCTAGGATCCTGTGTCCGGCTAGGCCAACGGATTTCGGGATTTGGTCGTACTCCGGTGCTAGTTCCCCAAGCCGGGCGTGGGCCACTCTGTGTTGGTGAGTTGCTTCAGTTCGGTGCCGTCGATGTTGACCGTGAATATCCCGACATGATCGTTCCAGCCGCGGCGGAACATGATGGTGCGGCCATCGGGGGACCAGCGGGGGCTGAATACGCCTTCCGGGGCCTCGACGAGCTGGCGTAGGTCACTGTCGTCGGCGCGCACGATGTAGATCGCGGCGCTGCCGAGGCTCGAGCCGGATTGACCGACGAAGGTGACCCACTCGCCATCCGGTGACCAGTCGGGGTTGTAGGAGACCAGACCGCGCCGACCGACGACGTGGGGCTGTGCCTCCTCGTCGGCCCGGATGTAGATCTGAATGGTTGCTCCGGCCGGGATGTTTCCGGCGCTCAGGAGGCGGTCGTCGACCGGGCTGGGAACGGGATAGATCTGGTTACCTGCCTCGGTAAGCCGGCGCACTCCGCTGCCATCGACGTTCATCCTGTGGAGAAACTTCGGTGGCTCCTGAGTTGCTCCTCTGGTGAAGTAGATCGAGCGGCCATCCAGCGAAAACCTGGGCATAGCCTCGAAGTCCGGGGTGTCGGTGAGCTGACGGCGGTGCGATCCGTCCGTAGCCATGGACCAGATTTCGAAATTCCCCGTCACGTTGGAGACGAAGACTATGTTCCGGCCGTCGGGCGAGAAGTTGCCGTAGCGCTCGACGGCTTGGTTGTCAGACAGGCGCCGCTGGTCGCTGCCGTCGGCGTTCATCAACCAGATTTGCATAGACCCGGACTGGTTGGACGCGAATACGATGTGACTGCCATCGGGCGACCACGCGCCGGATCCGGTAGTCGGCCGCTCGGGCGGGTCGGTGGCCTGGGCGGCAGCGGTCAACGGGGTAACGAGGCCGAGCAGGAAAAAGAACCCAATCGCGTCATCTCGAATTCTTGATCGGTTCATGGGCAGCCACCTCACAAGTCAACGATCAGCAACCAGCAATCATCTATGAGGTAACCCTCATGAGTGATTGGTGATAGGTGATAGGCGATTGTCGACGACACAGTTACTGCTCTCCAGAACGTTCTATGTCACCGTTACGCCAGGCCATGAAGAACAAGTACTTCCCGTCGGGACTCACGACCGGAGAGAGACCGCTGATGGTGCGGCCATTTTCGAGAATGAGTTTCCGTGCCGGAGGGAACCTCTGGTGACCTCAGTCAGTTATCGCAATGACAGCCACGGCTCGACGGCCGCGTCTCACGGCGGGTTCCGGAAATCATACCGCATCTGGAGTTATCAGGAAGGAGATCCCATGACCAGGGTCGACGGCCGAGTGCTCTCGGTCAACGTCGGTGGTGTGCGGCAATTCGAGTACCACGGTCGGCCGGCCGAGAGCGCCATCTGGAAATCAGCAGTGGAAGGTCGCGTGGCGGTGCGCGGGGTCAATCTCGCTGGCGACGACCAGGCGGATCGCCAGGCACACGGGGGGCCCGATAAAGCGGTCTACGCTTATGCGATCGAAGACTATCGCTGGTGGGAGGAACAGCTCGGTCGTTCCCTCGCGTTCGGTGAGTTTGGCGAGAACCTCACTACCGAAGGGATCGACGTAAACGGGGCGCGCGTAGGGGAGCAGTGGCAAGTTGGCACCACGGTGCTCGAAGTATCAGAGCCGCGGGTGCCGTGCTGGCGCTTTGCCGTGCGGATGGACGACAAACACTGGCCCCGCCGCTTTACCGAAGCACTCCGTCCCGGAACGTACCTGCGCATCGTCACCGAGGGAGACATCGCCGCCGGCGACGACGCGGGAGTGATCCACCGGCCGGATCACGATCTGACCATCCAGGATGTCTTCAGGATCTACGCCCGGGATCGGGATGAAGCCGAGCGGTTACTGGCCGTTCCCCAACTACCCGAGAGCTGGCGGATATGGGCCGAGAAGCGGGTGCAATGATACCACACTGGGTTCGCCAAAC
>CAXMUQ010000128.1:0-7655 GCA_964196605.1 uncultured Acidimicrobiia bacterium | reverse complement strand
AGGGTTGAACACCCTGAAACGGCCTTCTGATTCATGGATATAATCGATGATGTCATCGGAAGCATAGAGCTGCGATGCGGGCGCGGAGAATCTGAAGAAGCTGCGATCCAAGCTCCACATGTCGCCCACAACCAGGCCGATGAGGGCCGCGGTGGCCAGGCCGGCGCGAAGTTTCCCGGCGTTGATGGCCCAGGCCACTGCTCCACCCACCAGCAGGACGACGAGGATCCTCAAGGCGCCCGCCTGGAGGGCTCCGGCGTTGGCGGAGACGGTGCCTGCCTGCTGCGGCTTCGCCAGCGCTTCGGCCACCGGTTGCAGCGCGCCCGCAGCTCCCAGTAACGCCACAGTGCCGAGGACGCCGAACACGGTCCAGAACAGGCGGCGTCCCACTTGCCCCGACATCAACTGGTCCGTTCCCAGACCTGCCACGACGGCTACCGGAAAGGCCACCAGGTAGAAGGCCATCCCCGGTGCGCGGACCTTCTTCATCATGGGCATCACCTCGTACCACAACCGGTAGAACGGCGTGTGGCCACCGAGGGATATGAGCAGGAACAAACCGGCGATGGCCGTCATGGCCCACAACAAACGTCGCCGCTCACGATTGGTCCAACCGAACACAGCCAGCGCCACCACGATGACACCGAGGTACTCGGTGTGCAGCTTGAAGAAGTTCCTGCCCCAGTACGATTCGATGATGCCGTTGAACTGAGGGAGGATGGTGCTCATCAACTCCTCAGGCGGGAGCGAGAAAGCGGTGGAGTACTGCCACCCCAGACTGGGCCCCCCAGCTCCGCGCGGCGAGTACTGGATGTACTCGAGGAACGGGAACGCCTGGATAGCCGATATCGCCACGCCGAGGCCTACGGCACCAAACGCCATGGCTATTGGTGCAGCCCAGTTGCCGGACGGTCTATCCGGGTCGAAGAAGACCAGGTAAAGCGTCCACACACCTGAGGCCACCAGGAGATAGTACGTCAACTGGTAGTGGGGGCTCAACAGAGCCAGTCCCACCACTACGGAGAACATGCCAAACCATGAGAGGCGCCGATCGCGGACGGCGCGCAGCAAAGCCAGGAACGCCAGCGGGGCCAGCGCCGAGACGAACATCTTCCCGTCGTGGCCCGGATTGACCATCGAGGCCACGATACCCGTCAGCTGGTAGGCCAGGCCGCCAACCACCGCCCCGGTCCACGACACCTTGAGGGCGCGGAGGAACGCGTAGGCAAATAATCCCGCCAATACCAGGTGCAGCCCGAACCCGAGCGTCATGGCAACATCGGTAGGAAGGAACCAGCGGAGCCAGGCGGTGGGGTAGAAAATGTCCCCGTGCATGGCCCCGATGAACGGCATGCCGCCGAACAGGTACGGATTCCATTGGGGGATGGCCCCAGTGGCGCGGAACACCTCGGCCCCGAACAACCGGAAGCTGTAACCGGCGGAGTATTGGTCGCTCAGGGGGTTCACCAGGAACTGCCCCAAAGCCATGGGCCACATCAGGGTGGCGGCCGCCAGCAGAAACACGGCCACTGCCAGGATGAGGGGCTTGTTCGGTTCGAACCGGTTCTCAGGAGGCTGCACGCGAGCCTCCTTTAGGGAAAAGCAAAAATGGCACCGCCACACCGACCTCGGTCAGGGTAAACAACAGCCGGGAAGCTACCGCGATGGCGGTGGCTGGGGCCAGCCCGACAACGCCCTGGAGTACCAGTACGAAAACTCCCTCCCGGACACCCAGGCCACCCGGCGCCAACAGGACCAAAAAACCCACGATGTAGGATGCCGCAAAGGCGCCAACGGTCGTCAATAGTGGAAACGCGGCCTCGGGAGTCAGGGCCCGGGCCAGTAGCCAAACGGCTACACCGTAGGCCATCCAGGCCAGGATATTGGCCCCTGCCCCACCCAGGATACTGAGGAGCGTCGGCCCACTAGCCACAGGTTCCATGTGGCCGGGGAGACGAGCCAGAGCCCAATTGACCCACCGCGGCTGGAGGAGAACCATGGTCGCGACCAAACTGGCAGCCAGCAGGACGAGGAGACCCACCCGGAGCCACCCGTCGGAGACAACCGCGAGTGCCCCTGTCAGAGCCGCCACCGCGACCCCGATGCCGATCGCCAGGAGCTGCATGACCACCGCCGATCCGGCAGCGACCACCGGCCTGACGCCGGCCCGCTGGGCCATCACCACCATGCCGGTCACGGCCCAGATTTTCCCGGGGATGTACTTCCCCAGGCTCGAGAGGGCCCAGATACGTCCTGCCTGCCAAGGTCCCAGCCGTTCGCCCCAGCCTCGAACAACGCCCCGCCAGCCGGCTATGAGGGCCACGTACCCTGACCACACCAGCAGTGCCGCCAGTAACAGCAACCCAGGGTTGGATTGAAGATCGAACGGGTAGCTGCGGAATTCGTCCCACCGGTCGAGGAACGTCCGAGACACGAACCAGGCCACCGCCGCCAGCAATCCCAATTGCAGGACTACGCTCCATGCCTTACGCCGCACGAAGGGCCTCGCGGTACCACTCCTCGCACTGGGCGGCCACCACCGACGGCATCAGCCGGCGGCGCCACTCCTCGCCCAGTTCGCTGGCCTCGGCCAGGCGGGTGGGACGGTCGATCAACTCCAGGGCGGCTTGGGCTAGAGCCTCCGGGTCGGCGGCCACGATGCGGCCACCGCCAGTACTGGGGACAACGTCCAGCACTCCGCCGCCGTCACTGCACGCCACTACCGAGAGGCCCGTCATGAAGGCCTCGGCAGCCACCAGACCGAAGCCCTCGTCCCGGGCCGGGAACAACATGACGGCACGACCCGACAGGAGCGGACCGATTTCGTCAGGCGCCACGGCCCCCTCGAACCTTACGAATTCATCTAGCGCCAGTGTGCGGCACTTGCGTTCGAGATGTTCGCGCTCGGGGCCGTCACCGATGATCAGGAGTGGCAGCGCACGCCCCTGGTCCCGAAGAATACCAGCCGCTTCGAGAGCCAGGTCCACCCGCTTCTGGCTGGTCAAACGGGAAACGACCACCAGACCTGTGCCCGACTGCGCAGCAGGGCGCAGGTTCGAACCGGCCGCGGGCATCGGTTGGATTTTGTGAGGCAGGATTTCTCTCGCTCCCCGGGTCTTGATGATGCCGGCAAGGGCGGATGAAACGGTGGTGACGACCTTGGCCCGGTGAATGATTGGGCGCGCCAGGGCCCGGGCCACCATCGACCGGGTGAGCAACGCCGCGTCGGTGCCGTGTATGGTGAGGACGTAGCGAGATTCCGGTGGCGCGGCCATGCCGCCCGGTACCCACCAGTGGGCATGGAGGACGTCGGCCGAGACCATTTCCTCGCGGGCGGCGGATCGCATGGCTTTGACCAACCCGACGAAAGTCCTGAAGCCCCTCACCGTCTTGACCGCCGAGGTCATGGTACCGCGGTAGGCGATGGTTTCCCGTTCCGGTGTGGCGTAGCGAACCCGACGGACGGACATGCCGTCGAACTTCATGCGACCGGTCTTGCCTTCGTCGGCCGGAGCGATGACGCGCACGTCATGGCCCCGCTCGACGAGCGCCGATCCCAGGCTAGCCAGGAACGCTCCGGAGACGTCACCTGGCCATCGCGGGAAGTTGTGTGTCAGGAAGACGATGCGCACCGGTTGGGCCTACTCCTGCCCGTCCGACCTGTTCACCACCCGGGTAAGATCCCTTATCTCCTCGCGCAGGCCGGCGATCAACTCTCCCACGAAGCCGAAGCCAAACAGCGCCACGCCGGAAATCACCAGGATGACAATGAGATCGAGCAGCGGGCGGAACCCGTAGCCGAACACGAAACGCTGAATGAGTCCGAATACGCCGACGGCGAATCCGACGGTGAACAGAACCGCGCCCAGGAGGCCGAAGAACAGCATGGGCTTGCGCCCGAAGCGGAGGAGAAACCAGACGGACAGCAGATCGAACACGCCGACGGGAATGCGCCGCCAAGTGAATTTCGAAACGCCGGCCTGACGGGGATGTAGTGGTATGGGCCGAGATGTGAGCCGGTAGCCGTCCGTGGCGGCGATCACCACCATGAAGCGATGCCAGTCCGGCCGTGCCGGCACCAGGTCCATGATTTCCCTGCGGTAAGCCTTGACCGAGTTCAAGTCCGTGGCGTTCACTCCAAAGAGCCACCTGCTCAAGCGGTTGTAGATCCGGGACACGAATGCCTTATCGTATTTTCCCTGTTTTGTTCCGGTGACGATGTCTGCCTCGCCGGCGAGGATCGGCCGAACCAGCGTGGGGATGTCCTTGGGCAGGTACTGCAAATCTGCTGGGTAGAACACGAACACGTCGCCCGCGGCAACGGCGGACGCGCTCTGGAGGGCATCGGCGATGCCGCGCTGGCGCCGGTGGGTGACTACCCGCAGGAAGGGGTGCTTGGCGCTCAGGTCCTTCAGGACAGCCGGGCTGTCGTCCCGCGAGCCGTCGTCGACCACCACCACTTCATAGGTAAAATGTGCGGACTCCAGGGCGGCGGCGCATTGTTCGATGAATTCGGGAAGGTTGACAGCCTCGTCCTTTGCCGGGACGAGCACGCTGACGTCCACTACCCGGGGACCCGGCACGCTCATACGCGTTTGCGCATCCTGGCGGGAAGAATGCCCAGCTGGTCGCGGTACTTGGCCACGGTGCGACGGGCGATCTTGATGCCCTGCTCCTGGAACTTGTGAACGATCTGTTGATCGGTGAGTGGTTTGCCGGAATTTTCCTCGGCTATCATTTTCTCGAGCTTGGCACGAATGGACCTGGCACTGGCGTCTTCGCCGGTGGAGGTCGACAGGGCGCTCGAGAAGAAGAATTTCAGCGGCAGGACGCCACGGGGAGTCTGCACGTATTTATCGTTGGTGACACGGCTGACAGTCGACTCATGCATGTCGATGACCTCGGCCACCTCCCGCAGCGTGAGCGGCCGCAAGTACTCGATGCCTTTCTCGAAGAACTCCCGCTGCCGGTCGACGATGAAATTCATGACCTTGAGCATGGTCTGCCGCCGCTGCTCGATGGCCTGAATCATCCAACTGGCGCTGTTCATCTTGGAGGCGATGAACTCACGGTTTTCCTGCGTCATCTTCTTCCGGTCCCGGGCGATATCCTGATAGGACCGGCTCAACCGCAAGCGGGGCACCCCGGTGTCGTTGAGGGACACGTGGTAGACCTCGTCGACCTTGTCCACGATCAGATCGGGCGTGATATAACCTTCGTTGCCGGCGGAGTACTTGAGGCCCGGCTTGGGATCGAGCAGCCGGAGCTGGTCGGCCGCATCCTGGACGTCGGCCGGCTCGACCCCGAATCGTTTGGCCAGGTCGTTCCAGCGATGTGCCTTGAGATCGTCGAACGCGTCGCTCACCAGTCGAAACGGCAGCGTGTCGACCTCGTCCATGTCGGTCAGCTGCAGGAGCAGACACTCGCGGACGTCTCGGGAGGCAACGCCTGGAGGGTCGAGGTGCTGAATGATGGCCAACATCTCCTCCATTTCGGCCTCAGTGAACAACTCCAGGCCGGGAGGTGCCACCAGCGGCGCCTCGACCAGCGGCTCGTCGGTTTCGGGTTCGACGGCGTCCTCGACCGACTCAGCAGGCTTAACGGTACCCTGGGCCACAGCCTCGGTGATCGGCTCTATGGTGAGTCCGATCTCAGGCGCGGCCTCTTGAGCGGCCGGTACGGGTTCTTCTCCAAACTCGTCCAGGCCGACGTCATCGGGGTCTGGTTCCTCGTCGGCTCGGGGCGCGTTCGCGATCAACCACCGGTTGACAGACCGCTGGATTTCCTCCAGGGTGGCGGCCAGGCTGCCGTCTTCCTGTATGTTCCCCAGAAACTCTTCGGCCAACAAAATCTGTCTGGGGGTAAGATCCATGAACGACAGCTGTTCGCGGAGGTGATCGATGAGATCCCGCACCTCGACCGTGACCGGTTCGGTGTATTCGATCACCTCGTGCTGGGCCCGGGTGCCGCCAACGTCGAAGCCGTTGAGCAACACTTCCTCCCAGTCCATCTCCTCGTCCTTCTGCTGTATTTCCTTTTCCTTTTCCTGGTCCGTCGCCGGTGTCTCTGCCGGGAGTTCCTCGTCGTCCATAAGTTCGAGAAACGGATTGACCATCATCTCCTGCTTGAGGTGTTGCTGCAACTCCATCATGGGCATGTACAGCATGTCCATCGCCTGGTACAGGCGAGGATTGACCCGGAGGTCCTGCCGCATGCCGACGTGCTGTCCGAGGCCTAGCTTCATGCCACCGCCTCGAACCGGTGCCGCAATCGTTCGGTGAGCGTCGGCCCGAGATACACTTGGGCGACGTCGTCGTTGTAGACCAGTTCGCGGACAGTGCCGGCCGCTTGTACTCTTCCTTCGAACATGATGTAGGCCCGGTCGACTATGTCGAGCGTCTGCTCGACGTTGTGGTCAGTAATCAGGACGCCTATCCCGCGGTGACGCAGGCTGGCGACGATGGTCTGGATGTCGTGCACGGCGATCGGGTCCACTCCGGCGAACGGCTCGTCCAGCAGCATGAAGCGCGGGTGCGTTACCAGGGCCCGGGTAATTTCCAGGCGCCGACGCTCCCCACCGCTCAGGGCGTAGGCCTTGCTGCCTCGCAAGTGCTTGATTGCCAGTTCATCCAACATGGTTTCCAATCGCTGGTTCCGTTCCTCGCGGGTCATCTTAATGGTCTCGAGGATGGCCATGATGTTCTGCTCGACAGTCATCCTTCGAAATACGGACGGCTCCTGCGCCAGGTACCCTATCCCATCCCGGGCACGCCGGTACATGGGAGCACGCGTCAAATCATGGTCGTCGATCCGGACTCGGCCGTGTTCCGGTCGAATAAGACCCATCAATAGATAAAAGGTAGTGGTCTTTCCCGCACCGTTTGGTCCCAGGAGCCCGACAATTTCCCCCTGGGTCAGCTGAACCGTTACCTGGTCTACTACCCGACGGCCCTTGAACGACTTGCAGAGTTCCTCGCCGTAAAGCACGCTGCCCCGGACGGAGGTACCGGAGCGCATCAGGCTGTCACGCCGGTGCCAGCCGGCCTGCGCCACCTCGATCATGCGCTGGTACAACGGCTCCCGTTCAGCCTCGGCTTCGGTCCACCAGACACCGGTGGCGCGCACCTGGCGCCAGTCGTCGGACGAGGTGTCCTCGATCCAGCCGTCGATGGCCAACCGGGGAAGCACCGATCCCTTGAGGCTCTCCCTCACCTCCTCGCCAGATACCTCGGACATCACCTCGTGGCCCAGGGAGCGTTCCGACGTCTGGAACACGTGGCGGAATCCTGGTACCAGGGCGTTGAATTCCATGACCCCGCTGTCGTCCGCCTCACGCACGAGCACCGCCAACGCCAGCGAGAGCGATGGGTCCTTCTCCACCATTGCGGACAGCCACGAGGGGGTCATGCGTCATCCCGCCCGGGTGGAGTCGCAGCGGGGGCGGGGGCAGGCGCCACGGGTTGTCCTCGGTCCGGTTCCAATTGCACGCCTTCCACCTGGCCCTTGACGTCCACCCGGTCGACCCCCTCGAACGGCGGGAGCTTCATGGTGATGATGATCAGGTCACCACGCACGTAGTTGAGCGATGGCGGTGCCGTTGGTTCCGCCGGTTGGCGCATCTGGCGAAAGGACCGGGCCTGTGAGGTGGCCACCAG
>CAXMUQ010000127.1:0-29705 GCA_964196605.1 uncultured Acidimicrobiia bacterium | reverse complement strand
AGCTGTTCCGGCCGACCTCCAGCAAACAGATACCTATTTCGTCGTGGCACATTTCCACTACGTGCTCTTCGGCGGCTCGATTTTCGCCATCATGGCCGGCGCCTACTTCTGGATCCCCAAGATGTTCGGTTTCATGTTGTCGGAACGCATCGGAAAACTACAGTTCTGGCTGATGTTCATCGGGTTCAACATCACTTTCTTCCCCATGCACTTGCTGGGCCTCCATGGCATGCCCCGGCGGGTCTATACCTACCCCGAAGGCCTGGGCTTTGAGTTCTGGAACCAGGTAGAGACAGCTGGGTCGTTCATCCTGGGACTGTCGTTTCTGGTCTTCATCTGGAACGTGATCGTCTCGAAACGCTCGGGCGAACCAGCACCCGCGGACCCATGGAACGGTGCGACCCTAGAGTGGTCCATTCCGTCCCCGCCCCAGGAGTTCAATTTCGCGGAAATCCCTGAGGTCCGCGCCCGGGATGCTCTGTGGGAGATGAAACGGTCGGCCGGAGACTCGTTTCCGGAACCAGAACGAGTCAACGGGGACCATATCCACCTGCCCAATCCCTCCCTCAAGCCGTTGATCACGGCCATCGGGATCGGTGTGTTCTTCATTGGGTTTTTGCTGGGCAGTGTTTGGCCCATGCCGGCCTCCACACCCATCAACATTCCGGTCATCGTGATCGGTCTTGCAATTACCCTGTACGGGATATTCTCGTGGGCGTTCGAGCCCCCGGAATGATCGCCGGCAACAACCAGGACTGACATGTCGACCGTCGACGTCGCTCACCCGATCCACAAGACCTTCACCGGCCTGGACAACCGCAAGGTGGCCATCTGGGCCTTCATCGGCTCTGAATGTCTGTTCTTTGCTTCCCTGATTGGCACATACCTGGTGTACAAGGGGAGAAGCGTCGTAGGGCCGTTTCCCCACGAAGAGTGGACGTCACCCAGCGGCCAACACTTCGAACAGATTTTTGAGATCCCTCTCGTGACCTTCGGGACCGGGGTCCTCTTGTTCAGTTCTTTTTTTGTGGTGATGGCTCTGGCCGGCGCGCAACACGGCAACCGCAAGATGATGATAGGTTGGTTGAGCGCCACCATCGTTGCCGGTTTGTTCTTTATCGGCATGCAGGTGTACGAATTCACTCATTTCGCGCACAAGGGGTTGGGGTTCACCACCAACCTGTTTGGCTCGAGTTTCTACACCTTGACGGGGTTCCACGGAACCCACGTTACCATCGGGATAATTTGGTTGACCACTGTGTTAGTGCTGGCGGTGCGCGGAAAAATCCCTCCTGAAAAAGCGCTCAATCTCGAACTGGCAGCGTTGTATTGGCACTTCGTTGACGTGGTGTGGATCGTCATTTTCCCCGTCGTTTACTTGATGCGGTAGGAGAAACGTATGGAAGACACGATCCACAAGACCACGCTGACGCGGGAAGGCCCCTGGCCCTCAGTCGTGAAGTACATCAAGGTGGCCGTCGTCCTGTTCGCTCTCACCGCGCTCGAAGTCCTCGCGTATGAGATCGTCGACGAAGGGGCGCCGGCGGCTCTAGCCGCAGCCATCGAGCCGGTACTGGTCGCCATCCTCCTGGTGCTGTCGGCTGCCAAGTTTGTGCTCGTCGGGGCCTTCTACATGCACCTCAAGCAGGACAGCGTGTTTTTCTCCAGCCTGTTCGTGTTCCCCATCGCCGTAGCCGGTATGCTGGTCGCTGTCCTGATAGTACTCTTCAGTTACATGAACTCCCTGTACTAGCAGAGTCGAAAACATCGGGGGAAACGAAAAACGGCACCGGAATGCCGATGCCGTCACTGTAGCGTGCCGAGCTAGTCAGACCGGTGTCAATCGGGAGCCCGCATGATCCCGACCAGGAGCGCTAGCCAGCCGGCTAGAAACGCCACGCCACCAAGGGGAGTAATGGCGCCGAGCGCGCGTTGTCCCGAGAGCGCTAGGGCGTACAGGCTTCCCGAAAACACCACTGTCCCCACCACGAACAACCATCCGCTGAGGTTCAGCAGCCCTCCACCCCACCGATCCACTGTCCATGCCACGAAGAGCAGCGCCAACGCGTGGTACATCTGATAGCGGACTCCGGTCTCGAATATGCTGAGGAAGTGTGCATCCAGGCGGCTGCGCAGGGCGTGAGCCCCGAAGGCCCCCGCGCCGACCGCCACAAAAGCGGACACGGCGCCGATCATCACGAATGTCCGTGAAGATGCCACCATCAGGCCGCCTTTTTCTTTCGTTTGCGAGCATGGGATTCATTGCTTGAGTCGTGAGGTGCATCGCGATCGATCCACGCACCCAACCAGGCGATCCCGAGGTACATCCCGATAGCTGAAGCGCCGATGACCTTCATGTTGTCGGGTGGCGGCAGCCACACGTTGACCGCCGTCAAGGCCACCAATAGTCCGATCAACAAAGCCAGTCGGGCCGCTTGAAGAGGGTGTCGCTTGGTCTTGGTGTGGACATAGATCCAAACTCCCACGGCCAGAAGTCCAAATTCAATGACGTAGGTGGCCGCGGGATTGTCCCACAAGCCCAGGCCAACTTTGGTTGAATCGTTGCCAACGAGCGGCAGGTCGGGAAGATGAACGACGGCGTCCAGAAACCAGTGGGAAATGACCACGACCGCCAACACCAGGGCCCCGCGCCGCCGGTGGCTGCTGTCGATGGTCGGTCGCGAATAGTAGGCGGCTGCCATGACCAGGGCCCAGAATCCACCCGCCACGAGGCTGTGGGACAGTGGATAGGACAGAAACTGAAACGGGGTCACCGCAGTGTACCCCGGGTCCACTCGGGCTTGCTCCCAGCCCAGGATGAGGAAGATGCCCCACAGGATGTCGACCAACAGAGCGCCCAGGAACAGTGTTCCCAGGGACAACCTCGGGTCGGCCTTCTTGAAGGCCAAGGCAACACCGTAATGGCCGACGAACATGAAGATCTCCTCTTAGGAGTCGGGGGATGCGCCCGGGCTCAGGTCCGCCCGGCGAGCCAGCTGCCACCGTCGACCACAAAAATGGATCCGGTAATCCAGTCACCAGCCGGGCTGGCCAGGTACACGGCCATCTGCCCGATATCCTCCGGCTCGCCCCACCGCCCCAGCGGAATTTCCTTGGCCGCGGCCTCGAGCGCGAACACATCGGGGGCGTCGGCGTTGGGCGGCGTGAACGCCTTGAGCACGCCCTCGGTCGGCACCGGACCAGGGGCGATGGCGTTCACGGTGATTCCGTCAGGCGCCCATTCCAGCGCCAGCGTGCGCGTCAGGGCGTCAACGCCAGCCTTGGCAGCCGTGGCGTGGGCCATCAATGGCCAGCCTCGGTAATGCAGTGTCATCGAAATGGACACGATCCGCCCGAAGCCCTGTTCCTTCATGACCGGATAGACGGCTTGGCAGCAGTAGAAGGTTCCGTACAGGTCGGTTTCTACGACCGCTTTCCAGGCGTTGGGCGACAAGGTGGCGGAGGGGGCGTAGAAATTTCCGGCGGCATTGTTCACCAGAACGTCCACGCGACCGAGCTGCGCCACGGTCTCCTTGACCATGCGTTCGACCGCCTCCGGCTCGCGCACGTTGGTCTCGACAGCCGTGACCTTGGTGCCGAATTGTCCCAGTTTGTCGACGGCAGCCTCGAGATGATCGGGCTTCCGGGAGGCGATGGCCACGTTGGCGCCGGCCGAAGCCAGGCAGCTGGCTATGCCGAATCCGATGCCAGTGCCTCCACCGGTCACCAGAGCCACTTTCCCGCTAAGAACATCGGGGCGGAACACCGAAGCCTCAGTCACTAGCTGGTCTCGGATTTCGACTGTTCCGTGAACGCCGACAGTCGTTGGCGAAACTCCTCGCCGCCCATCGCCAATGCCTGGGCTTTGCCTTCCGCCGTAAGCGTTTCGGCCAGCCTTACCCACGCCCCTCGTTGAATCAGTCGCTTGATTGCGGCAACGCTGCCTCGTGCCGAGCCGGACACGTCAGTCACCAACTTTTTCAGCGCCGGGTCGAGGTTCCCTGGCGTGAAGACCGCGTCGATCATGCCAATCTCCAATGCCTCAGCGGTAGAAACCGACGAGCCATCCACCAGAATCCGAAACGCCCTGCTCTCCCCGATGAGGCGAGGCAAGGTCATGGTGGATCCACCGTCGGGCACCAGTCCCATTTTGGCGAAGGCGGAGGTGAGCACGGCACCGGAGTCCGCGTATCGGAGATCGCAGGCCAGCGCGAGGTCCAACCCGAAGCCAGCCACGTTTCCTTCCAGGGCGGCCACCACCGGCACCGGCGTCTGGCCGATGGAACGAATGACCGATTGAAAATCCCGAAGGCCTTCCTCGATGAGGGTTGGGGAGGGGGTGCTGCCAAGCTGCGAGATCCAATGAAGGTCCAACCCCACCGAGAAGTTCCCGCCCGCACCCCGAATCACCACCATGCGAACATCTTCTCGGTCGGCGACTTCGCCGAGACTGGCTGCCAACGCGGCGGTGAGTTCGGGGGTGAGCGCGTTGTGACGGTCAGGTCGGTTGATGGTGAGAGTCCGAATGGCGCCATCGTCTGTGACCCGAAGTTCTTGTGTCACTTGTCTTCCTGGTGTGAATTGAGGCCGTCTACGGCCATTCCCATCGTGTGATACCCGTTGTCCACATACACCACGGAACCGGTGATGGCCTCGGCCATGGGGCTCAACAGGAAAGCGGCGGCGTTGCCGACATCGGTCGCCAGGAGTTTCCGTTGGAGAGGTGCGTTGGCCGAGCAGTAGTCGATCATGGTGCCGATGAAACCGATCGCCGAGGCCGCTCGTGAGGCCCACGGACCAGCGGAGATGGTGTTGATTCTGACGCCGTGTCGCCGGCCGGCCTCGAAGGCGAGCGTCCGGGTGTCGGCCTCAAGTGCCGCCTTGGCGGTCGACATGCCACCGCCGTATCCGGGAATGACACGCTCGCCCGCCATGTAGGTGAGTGAGAGGAACGCGCCTCCCTGCCGCATCATCGGGGCGAACGTGCGTATCAGGGCGACGTTGCTGTAGGCTGACACGCTCACCGCTGAAAGATAGCCCTTGCGCGACGTGTCGAGCAGCGGCGACTTGACCTCCGGAGCGTTGGCCAGCGAGTGCACCACTATGTCGACCGGGGTGTCGCCGAAGTCCTCTACCAGCCGTTTGGCAGCCCCGGCCACGCTGAAATCACCGACATCCTTGTAGCGCTTGTTGGTACGGATTTCCTCAGGCGCGTCATCTAGGGTGTCGTACTCGGCGTCGAGCGGGTAGATCCGTTCGAACTCGAGCTGGCCGCCACCTTCGAAGGCCATGGAATCGGCCATCTTCCCGCGTTCCAGCAGCTTGTTGAAAATTCCCAACGCCGGTGGCCAGGTGCCGACGCAGATGGAGGCGCCCGCCTGGGCCAGGCGCTTGGATATGGCAAAGCCGAATCCGCCGTCGTCAGCCACACCGGCTACGAAGGCCCGCTTTCCCGTAAGGTCAATGGGTAGCATCGTTTGGAGAGTCCAGGTTAGATCGAGATGTCGCTGGCGATATCCAGCATGACTGCAAAGCTATCGCTGGAAGGAATGGGGGGCTAGGGGCTCTGAGACCGGCCCAGGGCCGACCCGGCCAGGATGGCGTCGAGCACGGTAAAGGCTGCCATCTGTACGGCTCCCGTCGTGTCGAACGCCGGGTCATAAGCGGTGAGGGCCGCGGCACGGATGGGGAGACCCTTCCCGATGGCGGCGATGGCGGTTGTTGACTGCTCGACCGTCAGCCCGTCAGGGGCCGCCAGGGCATTGGCCCGCCCCACAGACGGATCCAGCACGTCGAGATCGAAGTGGAGGTAGGCCCCCTCGGCCGACCCCTCCATAGACTCGATCGCGCTTGTTAGCGAGGTCAATAGGGACGCAGGGGGACATGCGTGGAGGTCGCTCCTTTCGATCAGAACCCGTTCGGCGTCGTCGAGGTCGCGCACGCCCACGAGACACACCTGGTGATCCGCTGTCGGCCGAAACCCCTCGAGGTCTTCCACCAGCCGATCCCAGCACCGCCCGGTCAAGGTGGCGACCGCCATGCCGTCGAGGAACCCACTCCCGGTCGTTTCCGGCGTGTTACAGTCCCCATGGCTGTCGAACCAGAAGACCCCGACCGGATCCGGCCCGAGACCGGTCAACGTCCCGATCGCCGTGTAGCACGAGCCGGCCAGCACCACGGGGAAGGCGGCATTCTCCCCGGCCCGTCCGACCTCGGCCGCCACCAACTTATTGAGCTCCACCATCACCCTGGGTTCGGGGGTCATCGTCTCCGCGGCAGACAATTCGATCTCCCTAACCGTCACAGTGTGCCCCTGCGATTCGAGATGGCTCCGCAAGCCACCGTCTAGCAGATGCCCTGGTCCACGTCCCATGCGAACGTTCTTGACACCGGAATCGAATGGCACGGAGATGACGTGAATGCGCACAGGATCATTCCGCCCGCAACACTTCGAGTGGTGTTGCCCGGAACACTTCCGTCGAGTTCCACAGGCCAACGATGACGGTTACCCCTATTAACGCAGCTGTCAGACCGGCCAACTGCGGAACCGGGATGGTGAAATCACTCTCGAACACGAATCTCGTGATGGCCCATCCCGCCACACTGGACAAACCGACCGCTACCAGCGCCGACAGGCTCCCCAGGGCCAGGTACTCGGTGAGCAACACTCGCATGATCTGGTTGCGGGTACCACCCAACGTCTTGAGTAGGACGCCCTCCCGGACGCGCTGAAACCGACTGGTGGCCACCGCCCCGATCAACACAACAGCGCCGGTTACCAAGCTGAAGAGCGCCATGAACCGGATGGCCATTATCATGCTGCCCACAATGCGGTCTATGGTGCGTTGCAACAGGCCGAGGTCCACTGAACTGACGTTGGGGAAACGCTCAACCAATATTCGCTGGATCCGGCCACGCATTCTCGCATCTTCCACCCTGGTGAGGGTAACGAACATGTGGGGCGCGCCGCGCAGCGCCGCGGGCTCGAATACGGCAAAAAAGTTCGGTTCGAATTGGGCCCAGTCGACCTCCCTAATGCTGGTAACCCGCGTGTCGACGGGTAGTCCCTGCACGTTCCAGGTGATCCGGTCGTCCAGACCCACGCCCAATTCTTCGGCGATATCCTTTTCGAGTGAGACGGCAAAGTGCCCGTCGCCTGTTGGTTGGTCGGGGAGGTCGTCCCACCACGCGCCGTCCAGCAGGATCTCCGTCGGCATCATCGAGTCACGGTAAGTAGACCGGTACTCGCGCCGAAAGGCCCAATTGGTCATGTCGGGAATCGTGTCGCCGGTCACCGTGTCCCGCATGGCTCCCGACAGCACCTGATGGCCATTGATGGCCTGCACTCTCATCGGTACGAGGGGAACCGCTTCCCGCAACGGATAGCCCAGGCTGTCTAGTGTGGTGCGTATGGGGTCGATCTGGTCGGGTTGGATGTCGAACATGACCAGGTTGGGCCGGTCGACTCCCGAGTCGAACCGCAACTGCCGCAACAGATTGGCCTGGATCAGGAACAGCGTGCTGAGCAGGAACGTTCCGAAGCCGAGTGCCAGGACCAACGGTACCGTTTGGTTGGCGGGTCGATACAGGTTGGCCAACCCCTGCCGGTAGACGTAAGGCCAACGGCGGGGGAAGAATCTTTTCAGGCCCTTGGCCAAAAGGAACGCAGCCAGCCACAACACTCCCAGCGTGACCCCGATGCCCACGGCGAACCCGACACCTTCCATCCGACTCGGCGCCTGCGCCACGGCCAGGAACACAACACTGGCGGCCAGTGCCAGCGACACCACCCAGCGCCATGGATCTCGCCGTTTTGACGTCACCTCTTCATATGGGGCACGGATAGCCGCCAAGGGCGTTACCCGACGCACGTCAAGGAGCGGCAGGAGGGCAAAGATCGTGGCCACCCAAAGGCCGGTGGCCATGCCGATGCCAATTGCCGCAGCCGACGGGCGGATCTCCACGTCCACCGGGAGAAAATCTCCTACAACCAGCGGAATGACATGTTGAATTGCCAATCCTAGAGCGACTCCAACGAAGCTCCCCGCGAGCCCAATTCCGATCGCCTGGGTGAGGTAGGTGGCGAACACCTGCCGGGAGGTAGCTCCCAGGCAGCGGAGCACGGCAATGGTTTCCCGTTTCTGCTTCACGAACACGTTTACTGCGCTGGCCACGCCCAGTCCACCCAGCAGTAGGGCGATCAGCGCGACCAGACCCAGGTAACGGCCCAGCTGGTCCAGGTCTTCCAGCATTTCCTCACGATCGCGCTTGGCGGTCCAGATCCGGATCCTGTCCGGCCGCAACAGGGGGCCGTATTCGTCGGCGATCGGTTCAGCCGCGGCCTCGTCGGCCAGGCGCAGGTAGGTCCGATAGGAAACGCGAGATCCGAAGGTGATCAACTTGGTCGCTTCCAGCCATTGTGCCGAGATGAACACCCGGGGCGTGAAGGCCGATGAGACACCCGCCGCGCCGGGTATGTCCTCGATCGCGGCGATGATCTCGAAACTGCCTTCGCCCAGTACCAAGGTGTCGCCGATGGAGGCCGCCAAGCTGGTGAGTAGGGCGGGGTCTACGATGGCCCGGCGGCCCCCGGTGAGTCGCTCCCATTCACCGGCCGGGCTGGTTACGATCTTCCCATAGAACGGATACGGGCCTTCGACGGCGTTGACCCTGGCAAACCGGGTGCCTTCGGTTCGCGGCACATAAGCCATGGCGTCGAAGTCGGTACGGTGGGCCACGATGTCGTTTGGGGCCAAGCCGCACTCACCGCGTTGGCACAGGACGGTCAGCGTCTCGTCGGCGATAGTATCGATCAGCGCCTCGAGACGCGGGGAGGCGGGCGCTCGCGACGAGAACCGGATGTCGGCGCCCAGTAATGCCTGTCCCTGCCGGTCGATGGCCGCCAGGAGGTTTCTGGTGAACGAGTTGATGGCCACCAATGCCGCGACGCCGATGGCTACCGCGGCTACCAGCAGGATCATCCTGCGATGCGCGGCGCGGCTTTCACGCCAGGCCATGGCCAGGAGAAAGTTCAGCCTCACGCCGCCGAGTCCTCCACCACGGCGCCGTCACGCAGGCGGATGGTTCGGCGCGCCATTTGTGCCAGTTCGGGGTCGTGGGTAACCAGCACCAGGGTCGTCCCGTAGGCACGATTCAACTCCACCATCAGATCGATGATGGTATGGCCGGTGGTGGCATCGAGGTTGCCGGTAGGCTCATCGGCAAACAGCACTTTCGGGTCGTTGGTGAACGCGCGTGCCAGGGCTACCCTTTGCTGCTCGCCACCAGATAGCTGTGCAGGGTAGTGGTGGCCTCGGTCGCCCAGTCCGACTCTTTCGAGCAAGCTGGCGGCACGGTCGCTCGATTCCAGACCCCGCAATTCCAGGGGAACCTGCACGTTTTCCCGGGCGGTCAATGTGGGGATGAGCTGGAACGACTGGAAGACAAAGCCGACCTTCTCGCCGCGGAGAATGGCACGAGCGTCCTCGCTCAACCCGCTGAGGTCTTGGCCGTCGAGGTACACCTTTCCGGCCGAGGGCAGATCAAGCCCGGCCAGCAACCCCAGCAAGGTGCTCTTGCCGCTTCCGGAAGGCCCTACTACAGCCACGAATTCTCCGGCACCGACCGAGAAGGTGATATCTTTCAGCACTGTGAGCGGCTTGCCGCCGCTCTGGTAGGTTCGCGATAGAGACTCACATCGTAACACGTGGCGCAACTCCTATGGTCAAATCGGTTTCTCTCTGCGGCTATGGCACCATCGCGGTTGCACTGGCTGCTGCTTGTTCCGCTGAGGGCGAGGTCAACGGGACGGCCAGGGACTCCACTACTGCTGTGTCGATCGAAGCCGGCCCGACTGAAGATACCCGGCCCGTCGTCCTGTTTGTGGGGACTAGCCTCACGGCAGGATACGGTCTCGCTCCCGGTCAGGCGTATCCCGCCATCGTCCAAAAGAAGATCGACTCCGCGGGGTTCGATTACCAGGTGGTGAACGCCGCTGTCAGCGGACAGACATCGGCCGGAGCTCGCAGTAGCATCGATTGGTTGCTACGCAGTCCGGTCATGGTTTTGGTGATCGAAACAGGCGCAAACGACGGCTTGCGGGGCATTGACCCTGAAGAACTCCGCAACAACATAGAAGCGATCATCATCCGAGCACAGACACAGCAGCCGCCCCCAGTGATCATCCTGGCCGGCATGGAAGCGCCGCCCAATCTTGGCCAACGCTACGCCAGCCAATTTCGAGCACTCTACGCCGATGTGGCTCGGAAATACGACCTGCCCCTGATTCCGTTCCTGCTTGAAGGTGTAGCCGGCATCGACAGCCTCAATCAAGCAGATGGTATCCATCCCACTGTAGCAGGCCAGTTGATCCTGGCCACTCACGCATGGGATGTCCTGGGTCCGGTGTTGGCACAGGAGCCTTAGGAGGCCTACCCGGCTTCTCGCTGTTCCCGATCCACCCGGCCGCCCGTCAGCACTACAACGACGGTGCCGCTAGGAAGTTTCTGTGCGCCCATCGTTGGGTCCAGCGCTGCCATGCCAGCGGCTGCGGTGAACTCCACCACGAATCCCGCCTCGAGTGCGAGGCGTCCCTGAGCAGCACCGATAGCCTCATCGGTGACCGCAACCATTTCACCGTCCGCTTGCCTTAGCTCTTCCAGCAACCGCATCGCGTTGCGCGGTCGCCGAACGTTGATTGATGCTGCCTCAGTCAAACCTGAATCCTCTCCGGCTGCTCTCTGCCAGCGCCTGACCAGAGGCATCATGGCTTTGGATTGTGCACCGACAAGCCGTGGAACGCGGTCCAGAAGCCCGAGGTCGCGCAGTTCCCGGAATCCTTTGCCGATGGCTGCAAGGGTGCAGCCGTCTCCGACAGGCGCCACTACTGTGTCGGGTGCGTTCCAGTCGAGCGCCTCGGCGATTTCGAAGGCGACGGTCTTTTTTCCTTCTACCAGGAACGGGTTGAAGGCACAGTTGCGGCTGTACCATCCATGGCGTTGGCCCGCTTCCTCGGCCTCGTCGTATGCGGTGTCATAATCGCCGGTCGAGACCTGAACATCTGCTCCGTAGTATTCCAACCACGCCAGTCGCTCGGGTGAAGCGTACGATGGAACGAAGACATGGCACGGCAACCCCGCATGGGCGCAATAGCCAGCGAGGGAAATGGCCGCGTTGCCGGCGGAGGCACAGTACAGTTCGGTGCGCCCCGCCGCCCTTGCCATGGCAATCGCCACCGCCGTTGCCCGGTCCTTAAGACACCGCGTCGGGTTACGGGTCTCATCCTTGAGCAAGAGGCGGTCAAGACCGAGTCGGGCGGCGAGGCGGTCGGCCGACACCAAGGGAGTGTTGCCGGCTGGCAGGTCGTCGTCGTTTCCTGAGATGGGTAGGAGCGCCTGGTATCGGAACACTCCTGTGGGCCGGGTCGAGTCGAGCGCCGACCGCAGCTGCTTCCCCGCGCTACTGTAGTCGTATTGAACGTCCAATACGCCGGGATCTTCCGGCGGCGATCCGGGACCGCATGCCGGGCACAGGTAGGCTTCGGGCGTAAAGGGGTACTCCCGTCCGCAACGCAAACAGCGGAGCGACTCCACCAGAGATCGCCCCGCTGCGGTTTCCGACTGGCGGACGCCGCTCGTCACACGCCGGCACCGGCCTGTTTGTGGCGGGCCAGCACCTGCTCGACCTTGCGGTTGGCGCCGTACACAGGTGATTCACCGTGCTCCTCGCCGTACTCGAGGATCTCAATCAAAGAGTTGGCGATGTCGTTGATGCGGTTGTTGATGTCCTCTTCGGCTGTTTGTCCGCGATGCATCATGCCGAAGGCGATGGCGCCGCCGGCGTTGACGACGTAGTCCGGCGCGTACAGGATGCCGCGCTGGTGAAGTTGGTCGGCGTCCTCCACCGTCTCTAGTTGGTTGTTGGCCGATCCAGCCACCGCCTTACAGACCAGTCGCGGGATCGTCTTCCTGTTGAGTGTGGCGCCCAGCGCGCAGGGGGCCAGGATGTCGCAGGGCGTATCCGGCACCGACTCGTGAGGAACCACCGTGGCGCCCAATTCCTCGGCGATGGCATTGGCTTTTTGTTCGTCGATGTCGCTCAGGATGACCGTGGCGTTGGCGTCCTTCAGCATCTTGGCCAGGGGCCGGCCGACACCCCCAACGCCCTGGACCAACACGCTCCGGCCCTCGAGATTGTCACTGCCGAACAGCTTGTTGGCAACGGTCTTGATGCAGGCAAACACACCAAGCGCGGTGTACGGCCCCGGATCGACATTGAAGTTCCGCGAGGCATCACCCACGAACACCCACTTGGTCTCTTCCGCCAGGATGGTAAAGTCCTCTGGAGTCGTGCCCAGGTCCTGGCCGGTACCGTAAGAGCCATTCAGCGAGTTGAGGACACGTCCCAGGCGGCGGAACAGCCCCTCGCGCTCCTTCCCCTCCAACATCTTGGGGACAGCCAACACCGTCTTGCCTCCGCCGAAATCCATGTCCACGGCCGCCCATTTGTGGGTCATTCCCCGTGCCAGCCGGAGGGCATCCCGCAGGCCGTCCGTGGGCGTGGGATAGACTTTCATCCGACAACCGCCACATCCCATGCCCAACGTGAGGTCGTGGATGGCAATGAAGATCCAGGTGCCGGTCGTGGCGTCGTAGTGGGTCACCACCGCCTGACCGTCCCACATCTTGATTAGTTCTTCAAGAGTTTGTGTCATGCCGTTGATGAGTGCTCGAGGTTGATGCCCTGGGTCGCCGGCGAAATGACGGGTGTGCCGGCAGGGCAAAAGGAAAACCTGCGCCTCAGGACAGATATACTCCGCTCCGAGGCCCTCGGCTACCCCGAGGGCTTGCCTCGGAGGGGCCTACCGAAAAGTAGTACCGTCGGCCGAACTAGCCCAGGCAAATCCCCAAGACCTAGTGTGATGCCATTCAAGTCATTGATGTGTAATGATTTAGCGGGCCACTCCACCGCAATCTAGCCCCGTCCTCCGGCCAGGCGGGAGGCGCCTGGAGAGCGCCGTAACCGCGCCATTGCCCAGATGCCGAACACGGGTCCGATGGCTAGCGCGACGAACGCCCAGTGCCATCCCACTCTCTCGGCGATTCCCGGAACCAGTCTGATCGACACCATCGTGATGAGGAATCCCGCTGTGGTCTGCGCGGTCAGCTGAGTCCCCACGAAGGCCGGATCTGCCAGTTCGCTGACCGCGCTGCTGAACTGGGCCGAGTCGGCCACCACCATGAATCCCCACACCAAGGCGATCGCTGTGGCGACGATGGGGCTATGGAAGGCAAACCCGATCGCCACGGCACACGATCCGCTAACCACCAGGCTGGTGATGGTCACGTTGGTGCGCCCCCACCTGTCTGCCAGTCGACCGGCCAGCAGGGAGCCGGCGCCGCCGATCCCGATGGCCCCGAAACCGGCTATGGCCGCCAGGCGTTCCGGACCCCAGCCGGCACCCATTGTTGTGGACGACAACCGATATACCTCCGCCAGGTAGACCGGAATCCAGGTCCACATGGCATACACCTCCCACATGTGGCCCAAGTATCCGAAATTGGCCAGGCGGAGGTAGGGATCCCGGAACGCGTCTCCCATTCGCCGCCATTCCAGCCGCTTGGCCGGTGCGTGATACGGCCCCAGCCGGCCGAAGACCAGTGCCACCGTGCCGCCCACCACAGCTACCAGAGACACCGTGTACATCAACGGTTCCCAGGAACCGATACTCCCCAGACCTCTTACCAGATGCGGGAGGGCCGATCCGATGGTCAACGCTCCGACCAGAATTCCCAACCCCAGGCCTCGGTCCTCTTTGGTCCACGAAGCCATGATCTTCATGCCGACGGGGTAGACGGCCGCTAGTGAAGCTCCGGTGAGAAACCGCAGCACGACTACCTCGGTGAATCCCGCACCCGTCAACGGTATGGCAGCATTGAACGCGGCGCCAGCGAGCGCCCCCCCGGCAAACACGAAGTTGGCCGGCCATCTATCGGCCAGATTGAGCGACGCGCTGATCAAGCCGCCGGCCACGAAACCTATCTGGACGGCGTTGGTGAACCACGATGCCTGGGCGGCGGTCAGCTGCCACTCCAGCATCAAGGCGGGGCCCACGGCCGACGCTGAGAACCACAAACTCATCGCCAGTAGTTCTGCGAGCGCGATGAGCCACAGGGTCCTCCATTTGTGCTCCAAGTATCAGTTGTCCTGGTGGAGGAAACGCTGTCGCTGACCATCGGTGACCATGTCCTGGGCCACGATGTCGCGGGGGACGCGGGCTACGAAAGAGTATCCCCGCGCATCCGACACCAGCCAACGTTCCCATTCCAGTACATCCAGCTGCCGGTGCAGCGCCGCGGTCGGGAGTCCCGTTGCCGCAGCGATCTCTTCGGAGGTCGAACGGTCACCCATGACGGCGATCGCAGCCAGAATGGTCTGACCCTCCTCGCTTAGCTTGCGGTACCCCAGGCGGATGGCTGCGCGAATGGCATCGGGAAGATCGCCGGGGAGCGTCTCGTCGAGTGTGCGGAACTGTTCCGGCCAGGCGCTGGCTTGATCTCGAAGTTCCATGCCCAGGCTGACCGCGTGAAGGATTTCCACGGCCAGGAGCGGCAGGCCCGCAGAATCGATGACCAGGCGACGAACTACCCGGTCGAGTTCGGAATCACTGTATTGCGGTAGGTACCACCTTGCCAACTCGGTCAGCGATTCCTTACCCCACGGCTTCAGTGTTGCTACGGCTCCCAGAATGTCTCGGCCGATGGTTGCCCGGACGCGCTCGAGTTCGTCCGGAGTACGGGCGGGTGTGGTGATGAGCAGGAGGGCAAACCGCACCTGCTCCAGGTCTCGCAGATACTTCAACAGCGCCACCAGAGAATCCCGGTCGATCCAGTGCGCGTCGTCGACCGCTATCAGCACCGGCTGTTCATCCGTGATGGCCTGGAGGATGTCTCCAAAAGCGGCCGGCAATGGTAGAGGTGTCGTCACGCCGGCGGACGGGAAACGCTCGGCCCATGCAGGAGCCAGCGCCGCCAAGGCCGCAAGGGCGGCAGGTGTGGCCCCGGCCACGCCTGCTGCGGCCAACATGCCGTCCACAGCCAGATTCAACAGCCCGGTACCCGGTAGCTCGCCGTCGCCTTCGACGCCGCGCATGCTGATGACCGCGGCGCCGTCGAGCCTGGCTCGTGCCAGGATTTCGAGGGCTAACCGGCTCTTGCCGCTTCCGGCATCCCCCTCGACCACCAGGAGCGTGGAATGGGAGTGATTTAAGGACTCCTGCCAGGCCTGGAGTAGAGCCGCTAGTTCCCCGGCCCGGCCCACCAACGGCGCCCGCCGGCCGGTGTCAGCATACGTATCCGGTGGATCGGCCCCCTCCTCGATACCGACTCTCTCCATTCTGATGTTTGCCGCGAGTTTCATGGTTTCCTGCTCAGGTGGAGCACCCAGTTCTCCCTCCAACCGGTTGGCAAATTCCTCATATCGAGCCAGGGCGCCAGCTCGGTCACCTCTCAGCGCCAGACACTGCATGACTGCCCGTGCAGCTCGGTCGTCCGTGGGCGCCAGTTCCAGGGCGGTAGTGGCTGCTCGAGTTGCCACGCCCAGGTTGCCTTTGGCGGCCTCGGACTTGGCATGGTGCCACAGCGCTTCGACGCCCCGCCCCCGCCATGCAGTGCGCTCGGCGTACAGCCATTCCTCAAATCCGGGTGCTCCCGGAATACTGAACCCTTCCATGAATTCACCGGCCGTCAGCCCTGCTGCCTCGTCCCACAGTCCGTCTATCGCCGCCGCCTCAAATGCGTCAAGGTCCAGCGCTATGCTGGAGCTGTCGAGGCGCACCGTGTCTCCTTCTGTATGCACGCCATCGCCGCAACAGCGGCGCAAAACCCGTAAAGCTTCGTTGAGGGAGTGGCGGGCAGACTGTTCCGGCTTGTCCCCCCACAGGAGTTCCACCAAATGGGCTCTCGGCCGAGTGCCTCTGGGTGAGCGGGCCAGGTAGATCAGCAACGCCAAGTGCTTTCGCCACAGGAGTTCTGCCGGGGCTGTTCCCCCATCGACGGTCACTTCGACAGGCCCGAGGACTCGACAGGTAATCATGCCGCGCATCGATCCGCGATGAGGGACTCGGCCTCTTGCCTCAAATGTATGATGTCGGGTTCGGCATCGGCCCACAGTTCGACGACGCGCGTTAGGTGGCGGCAAGCGTCTATAGTGCGATTATGCAGACGCAACTGCACTTTGGCCCGTTGCAGTCGAGCGTAGCTGCCGAGGATCCAATCGATTTCCGCAGCCTGCACACGCCCCGCGGGATAGGCACCGAAGTCGGAATTCTCGTACCACAACCAGGTTTGCTCAGCCTCTCGCCACTGATCCAGTGTCTCCAACCACTTTGCCCGCTTCCAGTACAGCAGCGCCCGGGCGAAGGGGTCCGTTCCGCGGCCGGCCGAATCGACGGCAGTGAGCTCTTGTGAACGAACGACGGCCAGACGCGGATCGGTGAGCCCAAGTTCCAGGACATCCAGCACTTCGCCTAGGGATAGCCGGTACGTGTTACTGGCCGGTGTTTCTTCCAGTGTGTTACGCCACCTGGTGTACTCGCTGGTATCTCCCCGGTGCAGGGCATCGACGGCAAGAACCCAAGCGGGGCGTTGGCCCAACGTGCTGTCCTTGTCTAATTCGACCAACCTGATTCTGGCACTTTCCTGCAAAGCCTCCAGGATGGGTATGTCGAATAGTGGCAGCAGCAGCCGAGCCTCCTCGGCCACCAGCTCTGCGTCGTTGGTGGCGTCCCGGGCGTAGATGATTTGGTCCAGGCCTGCCGAGGGCCTGCCGACCATAATCAGGGACAGCCCAGCTCCCAGTCGCCCGTTGGCTTGTTCCTCGAGACTGAAGGCGCTCTCATGGGCGATCCACTGGCCCAGATCTATGGCGGTATTGGGAATGTCTAGCGATGGCGCCAGGCGAAATAAATCAGCCACCTGGCGGGCGGTGTCGCTCGTTGGGTTGCTCATGACGTCCTCGCGCCTACCGCTCGCCAACTCGGGCATGAACCGCTCGAGAAATGCCCAACTGAACAACATTCCCGCATCGATATCTTCGCCGGAATTCGACGTCGGGATGTTGCGGCGTTTCTGCAGAAGGCCCCCGGCTAGTGTGTACCGGCCGAGGCGAATGGCTCCCCAGAGGGATTGATTGTATGCCGGCGCCAGGAGGGTATCGATCCGTTGCGCTTCCCCCAGCGCGACCAGACCCTCCCGGAGGGGACGGCCCACGAGGGGGCCGCGGTGGAACAGTTCATTGCCGCGCTGCAGGGCGGCGTAGTAATCCCGTGTGTCGAAAACCACGGCGCTGTCGTAGATTCGTAACCGGGTTTCGAGATCGGGTTGCAGCTCCGCACGGATCAGCAGTCTGTCGAGTTGGGAGAACGCATCCTTGTCGTCGTGTGTCTCCCGGTAGAGTGAGTCTAGGTCGATTCTTGTCAGGCGGCGGCCCCACTGGCGGGCGTTGTACCTTCTCCAGGCCGCCAGCGCAAACTCAGGGTCATGGCGCAGGGCATAGCCGAAGTAGAGTTCGGCTTGATGCCACATATCCTTCTGAAAGGCGACCTCGCCGCTAAACCACTCGCCCAGCGCTTCGAGGTTGCTGGACGGCATACGAATGCGGTCGCGAAAGGCTTCGAAGGACAGGCGAACGACTAGAAGGGCCACTGAGTCAGCCAATCCGTTGGGGCTATCATCCACGTTGGCAAAGCGGTATGGGTGCGGGTCCCCGGCCGAACCGATGTAGGTGCCGCTGACGATCCACCCGTCCGTTTCTCGCGACAGAGTCCCTGTCAGAAACAGAGTGACGATGGTCTTGCCTGCCTCATCCTCCTCGCCGAGCGTGAGATATGGAATCGGCTGCAAGCGGCGGCCCACAAGTCCGGCAAACAGCTCCCCCGTATCAGGAGATGTGCCGACCACTTTGAAGTCACTGATGGCTAGATCGATTCGAGATGGCGGCTCGTTGTTCCCCGCCTGACTCTTCAACCAGACGACGACGATGATGAGGGCAATGGCTGTGGCAATGGCCACAAAGGTCTTAGGTAACTGAGAGTGACGCGTGAATGTCAGCGCTGCTCGAAACGACTTCGCGTCGGCCCAGCGTTGCTCCGGGTCATGCTTCAACGCCTTCCGCAGCGCGTTGGCCAACGGCTGCGGCACCGATACCCAGTTTCCTTCCTCTGAATCGTCAATCTGGTGCCAGCGACTCCCGGTACTGCACTCGTACAACACCATGCCCAGGGCGTACAGGTCAGTTTGGCCGGTAACCCCGAACCGTTGTTCCGGAGGCATGTAGGCGGGGGTGCCCGGAGCCTGACCCGGTCGGGTCTCATCCGATTCGGTGTGATCGACGTGGGCAATGCCGAAATCCACCAGCAATGCTTTGCCTCCCACCAGGAAGATGTTCGCCGGCTTGATGTCGCGGTGGACCACGTTGAGCGTGTGCACCGTCTCCAACGCGCTGAGAAGATCCTGCCCCAGGGAGAGAACCTCGTCCGGGTCCATCGGGCCCCGTTCCAGTCTCTGAGAAAGCGTCTCGCCCTCGATGTAATCCATCACGTAGTAATGGACGCCGTCGGCGACGTCTACGTCGTGGATGGTGACGATGTTGGGGTGAGAGAGTTGCGCCAGCAGCCGGGCTTCCCTCTGGAAACGGGCTTCCATGCCGGCCGAGGCCATCTCGGGTCGCAGAACCTTGATGGCTACACGGCTCCGAAGCTTGGTGTTCTCGCCGAGAAACACCACCCCCATACCGCCTGAGGCGATTTCTCGTTCGATGGTGTACTTGGGTCTGAGCGCTTCGCGAAGCCGCTCGAGGAGGCTGGCCATGCGTTCCCCATGAGGGAGTCGTCGAAAGGCCTGACTGGGGAATGATGCTGCGCGCCGAAGGGACCGTCAAGCGGTATGATGCTTCCTTGTGCCGACTATTTCTCCGAGTGTTTCCCTCCCGATTCCATCTTCCAGAAGCTGATGCCGCCCGGCTGAAGCTGTACATCGGTACTGGCCGTGACCTCCCCAGCCTCGAGGTCGATCACGTCGATGGTTCCCGGAACGGCCCCGATCGATTCGTTGGAGATGAAGGCATATCGGGAATCCGGGGATATCACCACACCGTGGGTCACCGGCCTGGTGGTGGCAACCTGTCGCTCGGCCCCGGTGCCGAGGTCGATCACGGATACGGCTTGGGCGCCCTTCAGGGTGGTCACCAGGTACCGTCCATCGGGGCTCACATCGGCGTTGTACGGCGCCTTGCCCGTCGGAAATGTGCGTGTGACGTCGAAGCTCTCGCGATCGATCTCGAGGATTTCGCCGCGGCCGTTGCACGGGATGTACAGGTGGCCATTGTCAGGCGCCACGGCCACCCAGGTCGGCTTGCATGATCCGTCGACCATGTGCATCGAAGTTTCGTCCAGGGGAAGCGCGCCCACATGCCCGGCGGTGAGCCTCAATCTGCGGTTTACTTCCAACCGGTCGGTCGCGATCTCGACCAGCTGGTCGCTCATCATGCAGGTGGAGTAGTGGTACATGCCGTCCGTGCTCAGCCTGCTCCCGTGGGGCATGACGCAGGTTTCGATCTTCCTCGCCTCGTCCATGAACGGCGTGAACACCGCCGACACGCTGCTGGCCACTCGTTGCCCGTGAAGGTTGAAGTTGACCGTGAACAACATCGACCCGTCCGCGCTGATCCCCATCGTGGCTGGGAATAATCCCACCGTGGTAGAGTCGACGAATTCATCCGTCCCGGTGCGGAACTGCCACACCTTGCCGTACGGAGTCCCGTGCGCCAGCGTGACATACCAGTAGTCGCCCGCCGGCGATACGGTCAGTCCGTGGGCGCCATCCAGATCGGCCGGTTTAATGCCGACGCTGATGGTCTTCTCCTCGATTGCCCCATCTGGGCCGAAGCGGACCCGTGACACCAGGTCCGATGATTCGTTGGCTACGTAGACCCAATAGGTGGAGGCAGCGTCAGTGGTTGACGGAGACTGAGCCGGGCTGGTGACATACCCGGCCCAGGTCAGCGCCAGGGTCACGCCAATCAGGCGGCGAATGGTCATTGCGTCAGGGCTTCCGGCCGTTGGTGGTTAAGGACCCATAGCCCGCTGTTCATGTCGGACACGAAGACGTTCCCCTTGAACGGCTGCGGGCCCCACGCCAGGGGCGAATTGGGGACTATGGCCTCCCCCTCCGCCCCGGAGGTGATGTACCAACCAATCTGGCGTCCCTGGGCGTATAGGTCGCCGCGGAGATCTCCGGAGACGTCGACGATCCTGAGCCCACCCTGGTAATAGGCGATGTACAGCACCTCGTCCTCGACCCAGATGTTGTGTGCCCCAGCCTCGGGAACGTCGAACTTGGCAACTTCTCTCGGGTTGTTGATGTCCGACACATCGATGACGTGGATATAGCCCCGGGGGCCGTTGGTGCACTCCGCGCACCCGAAGATCTCGTCACCGACGAAGACGTAGTCTCGATCACGCCAAGCCACATGGGTGTTGCCCATGCCGTAGGCGATGCTCGAAACAAAGGCCGGGGTGGTTGCCGTGCCGCCGTGCGTCCCGGCGCCCGCGTCGAGGATCACCAGTCCATCATTCCAATAGGACAAATAGAGATACCCGTGCTCGTCGCTCCACACATCGTGCAAGCTCTTGTTGGTATTGCCGGGACGCAGTTCCCACTGCCCGAGGTGTTGGGGAGCTGCCGGATTGCTGAGATCGACTATGTCCATCCAGTTGCGACCATCGTTGATGCCGTACACGATGTTGCCGACGATCCAGGTGTTGTGCATCCCGCTGGTCATGCCGTCCGTAAGTTCCGACAGAACCGTGGGGTGAGCCGGGTCCGCCAGGTCGAGTACCACCAGTCCGTTCTGGCGGTCGGATGCTCCTTCACGTGTGATGATGGCCCACGACGCATCGCCGTTGACCTTGACGTCGTTGACTACGCGTGCGTCGACCATGACAGAATCGGTCAGCTGAATGTTGCTCGGATCGGTCACGTCCCAAACGAACATCCGTTGGCCGCCGCCTTGCGCATGAGTCCCCGTATAGGCGTAATCTCTGCCGTCCTTGCCGGTGAACACCCACAGGTCGCTCGTCGTCACATGGCTTACCGGGGCCTTGCCGATCAGCCGGACACTGGTGGGCTCCGGACGGGCAATCGCCTCCACTGTGGCTTCGGCGGACATCCCGCCGGTGCTCACGACCGCCCGGAAGGCACCGGGATTCTCGGCCACGAAACTCCCGTCTGCGAAGATCTCCGCCCCCGCCGAGTCGAGGCCGAACACTGAATACGACAGTGCCATGCCCTCGATGCGATTCTTCTTCTTGTCCAGTGGTTGAACGTCGAACCAAACGACATCGCCGGTGAGGACTTGTACGGAAACAGGATCGATCGAGAGATCCTTCAGCGGATTCTTGACGACCTTGAACGTGTATGGGAGTTCAATGTTGCCGTCGGTCCGGGCAACGAGCCGGGCGTCACCGGTCTTGTGCAGCGTCAGCACACCGCCACTGGTAATCGTCGCCACTTTTGGTGTGTCGGTCCGCCACTCCACCAGAGCTGTGCCGGACTCCGTGCCGCGGTTGGTCATGGCTCGCGCGGTCAACTTGTAGGTCGTGCCGACGAATGGTGTGAACGCTACCTCGTCCATCTCGATCCGGCTGACCGGCCAGTCGGATACCGCGATCTCAAACGTCCCAATCTCCTTGATTCCGGCGGTGCCTCGGAACGAGCCGTTCTCGTCGTTAACCCGAACCACCAGGACTGGGTTGGTCGCGCCCGGCCCGACCGCCTGAATCTGGAACGTGCCGTCGCTCAGTTGGCGCCCGATTTGGGGTCCCACCACACTCTGGTCGGGTGAAACCATGAATGCCAGAGCGCCTTCGACGGGATTGCCCGCCTCGTCCTGGAGCACCACCCTGATGTGTGCCGTGTCGCCGAGGGACAACGCCAGCTCTCCCGGTTCGAAAACCGCGCGGGCCACCAGCACACCCTTGGCGGCTTGCTCCGGTGTTACCGGGGGCAGTTGGCCATACAACGGCCCAGCCATACCAATCAACAACGCCAAGAGGGCGGAAGTTCTCGAAAGTGGTAGCGACATACACCATTCCTCATTATGTGCGGAGATTGTCCGAAGAGAATCTTCTTCGGAGCCTACCAAAGTTACTCGTACACCTCAGTACGCGAAATGGACGGGGAGCAGTTTCAGGCCGCTTCCTCCATTGTGGCGGCTGGATCAGGGTGGAGCCGGGCCCCCAGCCACGACCCAAGGAATCCCAGCAACACACCAATCCCCACGGTCGCGATGACCACCAGGGCCCCAGGCACCGAAAACAAACCGGAAACCGTCGTCAGTAAGGCTCTACCCTCTCCCGAAAGCGCGCCGCTGGTCAGGATCGCGAGCCAAGCAAGACCGGCCGACGCGGCGCCAAGGACCCTGGGGTAGCGGATCTCGGTGCCGGCGAGCCAGCCCCACAGCACGCCTACCAGCGCCACCGCCCACCACCCAACAGCGATGGTGATGAGCACGAAGGCGGCGGTCAACACGATCAACCGAATCACTCTGTTCCTCATTTTGACTGCCGGGGGATGAGAAGCAGGCGAGCCGAGGTCGACTCCTCCGACATGTCCTCTGGTGTTTCGGGGATAGCGACTGGCTGCAAGGTGCCCGCTGACCAGTCCACGATGCGGTTGCGGTAGAACCGGCTGGCCGGGTTGCCTGATTGCCCACCGGGGTAGGTAGTCCACGCTCGGATCGGGGGTCCCAGATCGACCACCATCCGCCAACTGGCCCCGTGCGTGCCACGCATTGCCATCGGGCTCAGCGTGCTGGGCCCGCCTTGGTTGGCCACGTCGGTGGCGTCCAATCCAGGAAGTCGTAGGAGGTGCGGTACGGTGAACCGGCGCACCCGGTCCCAGCGCCACCCTCCTCCTGAGGGTTCTCCGTACCGGTTCACCGTGGCGTCGAGACCCGACACGAGGCTGGCGTGGATGATGTCGTCGCGTTCTTCCTGTTGGGCCGTCAACCGGTCGTCCCACCACGGACTCGATGGGTCTTCCATCAATTGTGCCACTGTGGCTTCCGCCGGATAGAAGACTCGTGAGCCACGTTCGTTCAGCAGTTCATCCCACAGCCGTTCTACGACTTGGGACATCACCGCCTCGAACAGCACCGCGTATTCGTTCTCCTTGGTGTACCTGCCATCCCACTCTCGCAGCAACCCGGCGGCACGAACAGCGGCGCTGTCCATCGACAGGTTCCCGCTTGTACGTTTGGCGGCGGACAGAAGGTATGGCAGGAAATAGTCGGCGCGGGCGCTGCCGGGGTCGGTCTGCCACTCGCGCATGGTTTCGACGGTTACCGCCGAGTCTCGTCGGAGGTTTGCCATGATTCGCAGAGCGCGCCACGGCGTTGGCCACCGGCGCCCCCAGTAGGTTGAGTCGGTCAGTGGATCTACTGGCTGTTGGTTGGCGGATGCCAGGAAGCCTCTTTCCGGGTTGATGGACGAGGGAAGCTCCTCGACCGGGTAGTCACCTCGCCAATCACTGGCGGATGTCCGGCCTTCCCAGATGAACTGGTAGTCCGTCGGTCTCACCGGAACTCGCCCGAGAGACCGAATGGCGATGTTGCCTTCCCGATCTGCCACCAATCCGTTCTGGGATGGCACGTCGAAGCCTTCGGTGGCCAGAAGCCATTGATGGATATCACGGGCGAGGTTCATGTCTATGATGGCCTGACTCGTCCGGGATGGCTCGAGCGCCGTCCACCGGAGTGACAACCAACCATCTTCGTCCCGAATCAGCGGCCCCCGGTGGGACTTGAAAAGGGTGTCGCTGTGGATGACGCGCAGTTCCCGATCTCGGTACTCCTCGATGCGTCGTTGTACCGGCCGCCACTCCTCGTCGAGCAAGGTCGCCTGGGGTGCGAGCACGCTATCGACCGTTTCGCGGTAGTAGTCGACCACGTCAGCCGAATTGTTGGTGAACGTCCAGGCCACATCTCGGTTGAACCCGATGATGATCGCAGGAGTCCCGATGAGCGTGGCACCATAGGAATCGAGGGTATCGGGTACCACCTGATGGGCTTCGTACCAGATGTTGGGGAGTGTTAGTCCCAGATGCGGGTCGCCTGCCAGCAAGGCGGATCCGTTCGCCGAACGCGCCGGCGCCACCGCCCAGTTGTTGCTGCCAACCGGAAATTCGACTTCATCCATCGCCCCGTTGACCAGCGGAGGGCTCGGCGTCGAGCCACTCACTGATCGATCGGTCGGCGCCGGTCGCGGTGGCGGCAACTGGCCGAATTCGTATCTCGGTTTCCCGGTGCCGTTGGGTACGATGGGTTCCTGAATGGGATTGTCGCGCGTTATCAGAGCCCTGGCAGCCTCCGCTCCCACCAAGTTCGCGAGTGTCGGATATTGGCGGTCGTGTCGTGAAAACGACAACGTCAAACTCATGCGCTTGAGGAGGTACAGCGAGTACACCGGCCGCCACCGTTCGGGTTCGACGTTGAGGATACGGTACTCGATGGGGTAATCCCTGTGATCTAGCTGGTCGATCCAGGCGTTGACACCCTCGGCGAACGCCTCGAGCGCCTTCACTACCGGAGCGTTTTCCGCCACCAACGTCCGGTACTCTTCCTCCGCCGTTGCGGCGAGCGACAGGCGACGGGACGATCGGTCCAGTTCGAGCGCAGCCGGACCGGCCCACTCGGTCAGACGTCCCGCAGTGGCCCGGGCCTGAAGCTCGAGCTGGAACAGGCGGTCGCGCGCCACCACGTAGCCGAGGGCGCGCTGGGCGTCGGCTACGGTGCTGGAAAAGATGTGTGGAACCGCGCGGTCGTCGTATACCACGACTACCGAATCCGTCAACGCGGGGATTGTCGCCGTTGTGGATGCAGGCCAGTTGGCCGAACTAGCCACGCTCCAAATGCCGTGGTACGGATCGAGTAGTGGGCCGAGAGGTGGAAGTCGTCCCCATGAACGATTCAGGGCGAATAGGCTTGCGGCAAGAAGGCCGGCAGGGAGGATGCGGCGGAAGGTGGACGTCATCCTTCGCCTTCAAGCGGACAGCCGTCCTGGTCGATGCGCTCGCCCAGCGGAGTGTTCTGGCAACGATCGACGGAATCGAGCACGCCATCGCCATCGGTGTCGAGCGGGATGGGACACCCGGTGGCGTCCACCGCTACGCCCGCAGGTGTGGCCGAACACCGGTCCAGTTGGTCGGCCATTCCGTCTCCGTCACTGTCCTTCTCGATCTGTTTGCCAAAGAAGACGGATACGCCCGCGTTGAGGCTGTAATTGGCGATGTTCCCGGCACCGTTCGACGGGCTGCCGAAAAAGTCCACTCGGCCGGCTACTCGAAAGCCGATGCGCCGGGAAGCCTGGAAGCTCAGGCCTACCAGGCTGGCAAGGCCATCATCCGATCGGTTGGTCTCTTCACCGTAGGTTGTGTGTACGAATCCGGGCGCCAGCAGAAGCGCCAGGTCGTCCCGCAATGGGACATGAAACATCGCGAATATTGTTAACGGAAAGTACCATACGGAACGAACACTGTCTCCCGTCTGGGCATAGGAGGCCGACAGCTCGAGAGAGAATTTTGGACGCAGGAAAACGCCTACTCTGGTGCCGATCCCGGTAAGGTTGTCTACCTGGAGACTTTCGTCGAAGCTGTTGACCTGGGCGTAGAGTCCGACTTCCACAGTAAGCGGTTGATGCTGCGCCATGGCTCGGACAGTGCCCCCTGCCATTAGGACAAGCGCCAACCATCCGGATCGGGTCAATCCCCACCAGGTCATCGAAGCTCCACTACGAAATAACGGCTGTATGGCTACGGTATCCCATAATACACTTCTCGGTTCCACGTGGTACACCGGCTCGGTACCGAGGCTCATTTGTGCCGCCTTCGTTCACAGCCGTATTATTGAGGCTCAGGCATAGGACCCCCATCAGACCGTGCCGGCGAGCGACCCGCCCGCCCCGAGTCTCCCCACCAGGTTTGCACGAGGAGCCCATAGTGATCGGTACTCGAGGACACGTGGCCGGCAAGTTAGTCTCCCTGTTTCTGGGAATCCTCGTTGGGGTCGGGCTTGCTCAACTCGGTGGGCGCATTCAGGTGGGCACGGACCAACAACCGGAACCCAATCTGGCGCCGGATGCATACGGTGGGGACGTCGTTCGCGATTCTCGGCAAGACGTGATCGCCTACGCCCGAACCCTTCTTTTTGCGGAAGCCATTGGCGCTGGTGACGAGCAACGGCTCGTCGCCATCGCCGATTCGGTCCACGGCCGTGCGCCTCTTGTGCGTGTGGAGCCGGCAGTAGGTCTCATGGCATCAGGTAGGGAGCGATTGGCCAACGGTCTAGTACTAGCCCGCTTCATCAACCGCGATACGGTGCCTTATCCGGCACTGGGGATCGGCGCCAGCGACACCACGTATTGGTGGGCCGACAGTGTGCCCAGTGGACGATGGCGGGCCCTGTACTTCTCATCGGATCCGGCGATTCCGCCGGTCGAAGTACGCCTTCACCTCGAGCAGCCGGCTGGCGGCCAGGGTCACGGACGGCCCTCGAGTGCGCGCTGGGTAGTTGCCGATGAAGGAGAGAGGCCGCGGGTGACATGTGGTGTGAGTACCGTATGCCTGGCCGGCGACCCGATCGGCGGCTGACGGCTGTAGTGAAGTAGCGAGGCCAATGTGGCTCTCCCGGATACCGATAGCAGTTTCCTAGGTTGGTGGTGGCTCCTCTCCCCGATTGCCCAACCAGCGGTACGCTGGGACGCCCAGCGCGATGAGTCCCCCGCCGATAGCTGCGTTGACCGGATTGGACACAACCGATCCCACGACCACGTAAGCCGCCGCCATGACGAACAGAGCGGGAACGATTGGGTAACCCGGCAAGCGGTATCCACCGGTCTCTTCTCCATCGGTATTTCCTGATTGCCGCGATCGGAAAACGAAAAGGGTAGCCACCGTGGCGCCGAAGAAGATCCAGTCACCGAACACGACGTAGTCCAGCAAGGCACCGTACGTGTTGCTACCGGCAAGGATAGAGGACCATGCCGCTTGAAAAACGATCCCTGCCACCGGTGTCTGGTAGCGCGGGTGTAGTCGAGCCAGCCTAGTCGGCAATTGACCGCTCGCGGCCATGGCTTGGAATACCCGCGGCGTGACCAGTAGTACCAGGTCGAGGAACCCGAAGGTTGAAACGATTATGCCGAGAGAGATCAGCCGCCGGCCTCGGTCGCCGAAGACCGCGTACATGGTGTCCGCCGCAGGAGCATTGCTATTGGCCAACCCCGATGCGCCCAATCCCCACAGGTAGGCCACATTGACAGCCAGGTACACCGTGATAACGACGGCTATGCCGAGCAGCAACGCCCGCGGAATCGTACGCCGGGGATCGGTAATCTCGTCGGCGACGAAGTTGAGTTGCTGCCACCCGCCGAAGGCGAAGAGAACGGGGCCAAGTCCGGCAGCGAGAGCCCATACCGTCCCTCGTGAACTCGGGAACAACGTTTCCCCGGCAAAGGGTCCTAGGGGGTCGCCTTGGGCGAATACCAGGCCTAGGACGGCCAGTACGGCCAGGGGCACCAACTTGAGAACCACGAACAGGTTCTGGACGACCGCTCCGGGCACCACTCCCCGATAGTTGACACCCGCCAGAAATACGATGGCGGCAATTGCCAGTGGCTTGACCCATATCGGTGCCAGGCCCAGGAATGACACGGTGTAGTTGGCAAAGATCATCGCTACGGCCGCCGTGGCCCCCGTGGCGATGATCAGTAGCAAGGTCCAGCCGAAGAGAAACGCCGGGAGGGGCCCGAACGCCTCTCGCAGGTACACATAGCTTCCGCCGGCCTTGGGCATGCGCGCGGCTAGTTCGGCGAAGCACACCGCGCCGATCAACGCGATGACACCACCCAGCAGCCATGCGGTGAGGATCAGGGTAGGATGGCCCACACGCTGGGCAACATCGACAGGGCTAAGGAAGATGCCGGCGCCGATGATGCCCCCTACGACGATCATGGTCGACGAGAAGACGCCGAGCCGGCGGGCGTATTGTGAATCTGCCATCATCGACCCGGTGGGTACAGCTCGACTGCGGAACCGACGGCGAGAGTTACTCGCACGGGCTCTTGATCGTTCAGCACACCCCACTCTGCGCCGTACAGCGACGCGAAATCGATGTTGTGGACTACTGACCGGATCTCCCTGATGGCCCAAACGGGATGTTCCACGCGGAATCGTACGAGGTCGCCGGAGCGGGTCGAACCGAACCCCCAGCGATGTTCAGTGAAGTGGTACACGCTGCCATCCTCCGGTGGAATGGCAGAAGCTTGTGACGCCGTGACCTCGATGAATTGATCGACATCTTGTCGATGCCACCTGTGATCGATGTGGAGTGCGTCGCCAGCGCTGTGCGTCCGGCTGGTGATGTCGAGAGTTTGATATGGTTCGTTGAATTTCAGGCGGGCGATTACGGCGACGACCTTGCTGGGTACGAATTCCCGGATGAAGGTGACTCCTCTGTCATCGCCTTGACGGACGTACGTCCGGAGGTTCAACTGGGAGAAATTGACGAATCCGGGTACCCGGTGGCCGCGAATTCGCGTATCCTGGAACTCGAAGGCCACGACACTGACGTGGTAGTGTCCCTGCCATGGGTCGAGCGCCAAGTCCGGGTGGATATGTTCTCGGAGGAAGTCCGGGGAGACCCGATAGGTCAGGAGAATCGGGTTCGACCACCGTGCGGTCATGAACGGGCGCCGTCGCTCGACCAAAGCTCGCTCGGTTTCAGCGTCAGGCAGGGTAAGGACTCCATGCGGTGGTGTCGGAAACTGACCGCCAACGGACAGGTAGAGTTACCTGCAATGAACCACTAATGCAAGCAATGTGGCACGCCGCAAAACGGCAATTGCGTCTGTTGCGCTACCGGCTGAAACCGGGCGTCAGCTTCGTTCACGAAGCGACCGCCGGCGCCATGCCATCGGGCGTGCCGCTCGATCCCCGTCGAGTCCGGAAGATTCTCGCCTTTCTGTTTGAAGAAGGTCTGCTCGTCCCTAATCGGGTCAGTCAGGTCCTGCCCGCATCTATAACCAATGTGCGCCGAGTGCACACCGACCGGTACCTCGACTCACTGGCCGACCCGGAAATACTAGGCGGCATCTTCGGCGTACCTGTCGAGTCTGGAGAGGTGGATACCATCCTGGACGTCAATCGCCGGATGGTTGGTGGAACCATTCAAGCGACCCGTCTGGCGCTCGGAGTGGACTATCCAGCTGTGCACCTGGGAGGCGGGTTTCATCACGCGGCCCCCGATCGAGGCATGGGGTTCTGCGTGTACAACGACATTGCGATCGCCATCCGGCGCCTGCGAGCCAGGGGGTTCCAGGCGCCGATTCTAGTCGTCGACCTCGACTTGCACGACGGCAACGGTACCCGAATCACCTTCGCCGATGATCCGTCGGTGTTCACCTTTTCCATTCACAACGCCGCTTGGGACGAAGCCCACGCCCAAGCATCGACCGCGATCGCCCTGGGGTGGGGAGACTCGGGATCGAGGTCGTACTCCTGGAAGCTGCCGCGCGGCAGGCTCGGGAGTGTCGCGCCGCGATTGCCGTTGTGCGCGACCCCATCCGTCATCGCGTTGGCCGAGTCGGACTCCTCCGA
>CAXMUQ010000126.1:0-12571 GCA_964196605.1 uncultured Acidimicrobiia bacterium | reverse complement strand
TGAGGTGCTGTTCCGGGTCATGGCCTTCCTGTTGATCCCCACCCTGATCAGCGTGGGGATGGCGTGGTACGCCGCCACACGGATATATGGGCTGCGGACCGATCTCTCCAAGGCACGCGAACTGGGCAGCTACCACCTGGTCGAAAAACTGGGCGAGGGCGGCATGGGCGAGGTATGGAAAGCCGAGCACCGGATGCTGGCCAGGCCGGCCGCCATCAAACTGATCCATCCGGAGGCGGTCAAGGAAGAGGCCGAATCGGGAGCCACGCCGGGGCGCCACCTGGCCCGGTTCGAGCGGGAGGTGCAGGCCACCGCCCAGCTGTGCAGCCCCCACACCATCGAAGTATACGATTACGGCCTGACGGGCTCCGGCACGTTCTACTATGTGATGGAACTGCTGGACGGGCTCGACCTCCAGGAGGTCGTCACCCGGTTCGGACCGATGCCGCCGGAAAGAGTGACGGCCATTCTTCTCCAGGCGTGTCACTCGCTGGCAGAGGCGCACGGGAACGGATTGGTGCATCGCGACATCAAGCCGGCCAACATCTTTCTGTGCCGCCTTGGCCGGGACGTCGACTTCGTGAAAGTGCTGGACTTCGGGCTGGTAAAGCGAACCCGCGCCAAGGATGCCCATCTCACTCAAGTTGGCACCTTCGCCGGCACGCCGGCCTACGCCCCACCGGAAATGGCCGGAGTGGGCGTGGACGAGGTTGACGGCCGGGCCGACATCTATTCGCTCGGGTGCGTAGCGTACTGGCTACTGGCGGGACGGGTAGTCTTTTCCGCCAACACAGCCCTGCAAATGCTGTTGAAGCACTCCAACGAGGTACCCAGACCTCCATCGGAGTACGCCCTGGCGACGCTACCAGAAGAACTCGACAAGATAGTGCTCGACTGTCTCGCCAAGGATCCGGACGATCGCGTTCCCTCCATCGATGTCCTGGCGAACCGGCTGCGGCAAATCAAGTGGTCCCAGCAATGGACCGACGACATGGCGTTGACCTGGTGGCAGGAACACATGTCAACCAATGCCGTAACAACCACCGCCTAGCAGTGTCTCGGGCCCCAAGAATGCCGAAACGACCGCGGAGAACCCGGTGTCGCAAGGACACATCATCTATGCCACCGCTGTGATGGAAACATGTCGGCGATGACAGACCGGGCCGCCCGCGCTTCTGGACGACGAGCACGACCTGATCCACAAGGCGGTGGGATGGATGCTGCGGGAGGTCGGCAAGAGAAGCCGGAAAACGGAGGAGGCTTTTCTCGAACAACGCTATCGTATCATGCCACGGACCATGTTGCGCTACGCTATCGAACGCTTCCCCGACAAACAGCGCAAGGCGTACCTTACGGGATCCATTTGACTCGAGGGATCACTAACGATCGAGCTGAGTAAGTCTCAGCCGGATATGGCGGCGGCCAGGCCCTCCGTGGTCACGGCAGAATGCGACGCGTGCCAGATCGGTTTCCCCTCGTTCAGCACTATGACCTGGGGTGATTCGTGCCTCACGCCGAGGTCCTCTGCAATGCGGCCGGAGAGTTTCTTTCTGCGAATCACGTTGACCTGGTACACCGGCACGTCGGGCCATTCCTTCTCGAACCTCTTGATGTGGGGAAGAGCGCGCAGGCTCAAGCCACAGATGGGGCTGTGCTTGTAGACCACGACTCGGTCTTCCGCCAGTATACGCTCCCACTCTTCGTCGGTCTTCAAGTCGATCATCCACGGCTCCTGTCGCTATGGCCAAGGCACCAGGAAGGTATCCCCTGGTTGCGGGAGCCGGCTACGAATCCCGTTTGCGCCAAATGGCCACGGCAACTGCCGCGACCGCGAGGACAGAATATATCAACTGGGTCTGCAGCATGCCCGGCAGGCTCACGGCAATCCCCACGGCGCTCAACCCGACCAGCACCCTGATCATGCCGGCGGTCCACCTTTCGGGGATCGCCGGCAGGACAGCCAGGGCGGCGGAGATCCCCAGCAACCCGAACGCCGCTTCGCTGGCCATGGGGAGATCGCTAACCAGGGCCTGAAACGCCCAACCGGACAGCAGTAGAGTGCGCCTGCCCGTAAGTGCCCCCCACCACACGCTGACCAGGGCCAGCGGGCTCAACAGTGGCTGCCAATAGAGCAAGCCGGCCGGAAGCAACTCGGCCCCGAGCCGAAATAGCAATAGACCGCCCACGGGAGCCAGTACCCCGTTCGGGACCAGCCCATGAACCGGCCACAGGGCCGCCAGGCCCCACGCAGCCAGCGCCACGAGTGGCAGCAGGCCGATCTCGGTTTTTGCGGTTAGTGTGGCCAACGCGGGATAGGCCATGGACCATTCCCCCGCAGCCGCCAATTGGTACAGCTCGATCCCGAAGGGAATCAGTCCAGCTACCAGGAGCGGCAGAACGGGAACCCTCGGTCCGTTCCACAGTTTGATGGCCAGTGCATGCGCCGACCCTGCGGCGGCGAGAGCGCCTGTGATGATCCATCCGACGTTGTCGGTGGCGAGCATCGCCACAATCCCCGCACACAGAATCACCAGCCACACAGCGTCCGATCCGCTGGGAACCCGAACACTATCGGCCCAGCGCCACCGGGCGAAGAGATGGAGATCCGCGTACCGAACCACCGTCCCCACACTCAAGGAGCGTCCCAACCGGTATCCGGCGTGAGCTCCGACGATGAGGACTGCCGGCGCCAGTAACGCTCCGAGAGTCCAGCTGCTGAAAACGATCCACAGAAGGGCTACCAACATTCCGGCCGACACGCCCATGGCGGTGGCGACACGCAACCGGCCAGAGCGGTCTGGTATTCCCCGCCAGGCCAATCCGGCACCCACAGCTCCGAGAAGCGGACCAAGTAACAGGAGCCCCAGGGAGACTGTCAGAAACGATGCTGGCGCATCGAGTGCCGCGGCGGCCGCGAGGGTCAGGCTACCAACTGCCCGAGCGCCGACCTGCAAACTGGCTGCGCCGAGTGCGTAAGCCAGAAGGCCTTCCAGCGCGAAGGTGGCAGGTTTGCCCCTAGGCAACAGCAACGCCGCGGCGCCCAGCAACAGGAAGATGTGGAACAGCGATAGCGAACCGAGAACTGAAGAGTCAGCCAGACCTGTCATGCTATGGAGCGGACAGCCTCGACCGTTTCCGCCAAAGCCTCGATGGCGTCGATAAGCTGACGGTCCGACAGATACGGCGCCGGCCCCAGGCGTACCACCCCACCCCGGTAGTCCGTCCACACGTCGCGTTCCCTGAGTAGCTCCTGGAACTTCGCGGCGTGTGGCGTCTCAAGGGCTAGAAAACCGCCGACCGCCGTAATCGGGACGGATCGATCTCTGGTAATGATGCCGGGATCGGCCTCCAGAGAATCGAACGACTCGGCCATGAGGCCGACTTGGTGTTGGCTGATTTCCCGGAGGAGGTCAGGAATGAGCCCCCGTTGCTCGAAAAAGGCGAACACGTCGGAGGCCCGATAATGGCTGGTGGGATCGTAGGTTGCGCCGGCGAACCTAGCGTCACCCTCACCGTAGGCCACCCTCGCGTTACGCTCCAAGGCCGTCAACTCGCCAAACTCGGCGAACCATCCGGTCACCGCCGGACGCAGGGTGCTGACTTTGGGAAATCTGAGGAAGCAGTTGCCCTCCCCCAGTTGGCAGTACTTGTATCCGCCGCCGACCACGTAGGCATCGAGCAGGTCGTGTTCCCTTATTGAAAAGGGCACCGCGTTCAGCGCGTGGTAGGCGTCTACCATGAGTGGAATCCCACGCTGCCGGCACGCGGCACTGAGTTGGTCGATCCCAGGCACGATATGGGCGTTTCCGAACAGGACCGCGGATATCATCACTACGCCGGTATTATCGTCGAGAGCATCGGCCACGCGCCCGGCCAAGGTCCCGGCAGGCAGCGCCGCCACTCGGACGACTGTAAGGCCCTCCTCTTCCAACCGGTCGAGTTGCCGCCGCATCGAATGGAATTCACCGTCGGTGGTGACGATACGGGGGCGGTCCCTCAGAGGCAGGGCCGACAGGAAACGAATGAGCAGTTCGTGGGTGTTCTGCCCCAGCGCCATGGCGCCGTACCCGGGATCGTCTCCTAACAGGCGCCGGTATCCCGCGCGCACCAGTTCGGCTTGCTCGAAGGCCGGACCCCATTTTTCGTCGACGTAGCTTGCGGCATCCTGCCACGCGCGCAGTTGGCCCCCGGCGCACAGGTCCGGCCACGCCTGATGGGAGTGACCAGTGAGCAGACACCGTTCGGTGACGCGAAACTGGCTGTAGGCGGGAGCCAGCGCGTTCGGTTCGTCGTAGAGTGATTGTGTTTGCATAGCCGAAACTATAACTCGGTGCGGATGGCCCACAAATCCGGGAACGCTTCGCTAAACAGCGTGGACTTCAGGTACTCGGCGCCGCTCGATCCACCGGTACCGCGTTTCGTACCAATCGTGCGCTGGACCATCTTCACATGGCGGTAACGCCACTCTTGAACGCCTTCGTCGAGATCGACTAGCCGCTCGCACAGGTGCATGGTGGTGGGGTGATTGCGGTAGATGTCGATCAAGGTAGCCTGAAATTCCGGTGAGGGCTCCACCGGCTGGGTTACGTCACGCTTGAGGAGCTCATCGGGTACCGCGTGCCCGGCGCGAGATAGATAATGAAGGAACGCGTCCCACACGGTCTCTTCCCGATATCGGAGTTCGAGCGTCTCCCGGCCCGTGCTGCCTTCCGGAAAATGGTCGACCGCGCTCCGGCGCTTACCTCCCAGGGCAAACTCGAACTCGCGGAACTGCAGCGACTGGAAGCCGCTGCCGGATGCGAGCCGATCCCGGAAGGTCAGATAATCGATCGGCGTTATCGTTTCCAACACGTCGATCTGCGACACCAGCACCTTGAGAATGGTGAGGATCCGCCGAAGTGTGCTCATTGCCGAAGGCATGTCGTCATCGCCGAGCCGCCGGCGCAAGTAGTCCAACTCGTGAAGGATTTCCTTGAACCAGAGTTCGTAGATCTGGTGGATGATTATGAACAGGAGTTCGTCGTGTTCGGGACCGTCGGATCTCGGCTGCTGTGCGCCCAGCACCTGATCGAGTTGCAGGTATTGGGAATACATGAGGGCTAGCGAGGTGTCCGGTTGCGGGTCGGGCTTGGGAGTCATTGTTCTCTCGGTGTGTACCGGTTCAGTACGGCGTAGGGCTTCGGCCAAGCCAGCTCGTGCCCCAATGCCTGGGCCGCGTGCCTGGTCCAATATGGATTCCACAGATGGGCTCTTGCCATCACTACCAGGTCGGCACGCCCGGCAGCGAGAATGCTGTTGGCGTCTTCATACGACGATATGTTCCCGACCGTCATGGTTGGGATGTCAACTTCCAGCCTGATCCGATCGCTGAACGGCGTCTGGAACTGCCGTCCGTACACCGGTGACGCGTCGGGGACCGTCTGGCCCGCGGACACGTCAACGATGTCGCACCCGTGCTCCTTGAGCAACCGGGCCACGGCGACCGCGTCCTCCGGCGTTGTACCACCCGGCGCCCAGTCGACGGCAGAGATCCTGACCGACATAGGCTTGGACTGGGGCCATGCCGCTCGCACGGCATCGAACACCTCGAGCGGGAACCGTATCCGGCCCTCGACCGATCCAGCGTACTCGTCGGTCCGCCGGTTGGTCAATGGCGAGATGAACGAAGCCAGCAAGTATCCGTGCGCCAGGTGCAGTTCCAACAAGTCCATGCCTGCCGAATCAGCCAGCGAGGCCGCCCGAACGAAGTCGTCCCGCACGGCGTCCATGTCGGCACGCGTCATCTCTCGCGGGATCTGATTGCCTTCCTGCCAGGCGATGGCGGAGGGAGCCAACAAGGGCCAATTACCATGTTCCAACGGGACGTCCATTCCCTCCCAAGGCACCTTGGTCGATCCCTTGCGCCCCGCGTGCCCCAGTTGGATACCGATGGCGGCGTCACTGTTGCCATGCACGAACTCGCTGATCCGGCGCCAGGCCTGAGCATGCTCCTCACGATACATCCCGGTACAGCCGGGCGATATGCGCGCGTCGGCCGAAACGTCTGTCATTTCGGCCATGACCAAACCGGCCCCGCCAATAGCCCGCGATCCCAGGTTAACCAGGTGCCAATCGTTGGGCATGCCGTCGTCGGCCGAATACTGGCACATGGGGGAGACCACGATCCGGTTCGGCAACAGGAGGTCCCGGAGCTTGAGCGGAGTGAACATCGGGGGCGGGATCGGTTCGGCAGGAACGGCCACGCCTGACTTGGCGGCGGCAACTCCGGCAAACCAGTGATCCACCCGGTCCACGAACGCCGAATCGCGCAGCCTGAGGTTTTCATGACTCACACGCAGGCTGCGCGTCAGCAGGTTGAAGGCGAACTGGGTCGGATCGAGCGCCATATACCGCTCGGCGTTCTCAAACCACTCGAGACTCACCTGGGCGGCACGCTGCAGGCTCTCGACCGGTGGCCGCCTGGCCGCCTCATACTCTACGAGCGCCGTTGCGATATCGGGGGCACCCGCCAGCGCCTCCGCGAGGGCGATTCCGTCCTCCATCGCCAGCTTGGTTCCCGAGCCGACCGAGAAGTGGGCCGTGTGGGCGGCGTCGCCCATGAGGACGATGTTGTCGTGATGCCAGCTACCGTTGCTGATGTTAGGAAACCGGCGCCACACCGACTTGTTTTTCAGCAGGCGATGGCCGTCCAGCTCCTCTTCGAACAATTGCTCGAAGTACGCCACTGTGGCGTCCTCGTCGGATTCGCCCAGGCCCGAAGCCCGCCACGTTTCCTCGGTTGCCTCCACGATGAAGGTGGAGTGTCCTTCCTCATATTGATACGCGTGCACCCGCCACAGGCCGTCGGCGTTGGCCTTGAAGTAGAACGTGAACGCGGGGAACGGCCGGGTGGTCCCCAACCATACGAACCGGTTGGGGCGGAACTTCACCTGGGGACGGAAGGCCTCCTCGTACTGTGTGCGGATACCGCTGTTGAATCCGTCCGCCGCCAGAATGAGATCGGCATCTCCGAATGCTGACAGGTCGGTGACCTCGGTTTCGAAGCGGAGATCGATCCCCAAGTCGCGGCATCGGTCTGCCAGGATCTTGAGCAGCGTCCAGCGGGACATACCGCTGAAGCCATGTCCCGTCGAGACGATCACTTCACCGCCATAGTGGATGGCGATGTCGTCCCACTTGGCGGAGTGGCGCTCCATCTCTCCAAATGTCACCGGGTCAGCGGTGGCCAGGTTGCCGCCGGTAGCATCGGAGAACACTACCCCGAACCCGAAGGTGTCTTCCAGCCGGTTGCGCTCGTACACCACTATGTCGTGATCGGGATTCGCCTGCTTCATGAGAATCGCGAAGTAGAGGCCCGCCGGTCCACCGCCAACGCTCACGATTTTCATCGAGTCTCGCTCCCTGAGGCGTGATCATGGCGCCATGCCGGAGCCGTCAGCCGGCGACGGCCATCGCCGGCCAACACTGCATCCGGGTCGCCGATCGCTTCCCGGTCCCACAGTTTGCAGGTTACCTGCTTGTGCACCTGGTCCAATCCTTCACAGTAATTGGTGAAGACGCAACGCCGTACTTCACTGCCCTTTCCTGAACGCACTTTCAGAAACCAATCGGGATCGGCCAGGGTCTGGCGCGCCGAGGCCACTACGTCAGCCTGACCTTTGGCCAGGATAGCCTCGGCTTGGGCGTAGGTACTGATACCGCCGCACACTACCACCGGCGTATTGTGACCTTCCGCGCGAACACGCTCCCTTATGATGGCCACGGCGTCTACGTTTCGACCGAACGGACCGGCGGCATCCGAACGGACCGTGGGCATGCATTCATAGCCACTGCGACCGGTGTACGGGTACGCCGCCCAGCCGACCTTGGGCTGCTTGGCGTCCTCGAATTTTCCTCCCCGCGACAGCGACAAGAAGTCCATCCCGGCAGCGGCAAAGGCAGCGGCAAAGTACGCCGCGTCTTCGACCGTACTCCCGCCCGTGACGCACTCGTCGGTCAGAAACCGGCAGCCCACCGCCCAATCTGAGCCCACAGCCGCCCGCACCGCGTGGTAAACCTCCAGCGGTAACCGCACTCGCCCCTCGAGTGTACCGCCGTATCCGTCGGGCCGGTCGTTCAGCGCCGATAGGAACGAGGCCATGGTGTAGGCGTGCGCGTAGTGCAGCTCCACGCCATCGAAGCCAGCTTCCCTGGCCCGCAGCGCCGCTGCCGCGAACGTTCCCGGCAAGGTGCCCGGCAGGTCGCGCACGTGAGGCACCTGCATGTCGGTGATTCGCTCGCGATAGCCGTTCTCAAGCGACTCCCACTCACGGTCGGTCAAGACTTCTCGGCGCTCATCGTCCGACATGCCGATGAGACACGTGCGGATGGCCGCGTCGTCGCCTGGTATCCGTTCCCGATGACGATCGGTAACCGCGAGGTACTCCCTAAAGAACCGTTCCGCCGTCGGCCGGCGGCGAATGGCCTGGAAGTCGATGGTCTGAATGAACAACCTGGTACGACCTTCGCTCGCTTCACGCACGGTCTCCACCAACCGGCGGAGTCCGGGCACGAACCGGTCGTGCCCGATACGTAGGAGGGGGCCGCTCTTCACATCACGCACTCCGGTGGCTTCCACCACGATGGCGCCCGGCTGTCCCTCGGCAAACCTGCGATACCACTGGAGCACGGCATCGGTGACAAACCCGTCTTCGGTAGCCCGCCACGGCACCATAGCCGGCACCCAGGTGCGCTCAGCCAACTCGACCGGACCCAGCGACATGGGACGGAACCAAAGCCCTCGCGCCGCCTCGGCTTTGGTGGGCCAGCGCGCCTCGGGGATGGCGTGCTTGATCGGTGAGGGAGGATGCCACACAGCGGTCAGTTGGCGGACCGGTACGCCTTCAACAGGAGCCCGGCAATGACCAGATGTTGAATCTCCGTCGTTCCTTCATATATCCGGAGCGCGCGCACGGAGCGGTACAGCCGGTCGACCACGCTCGCCCGCAACACCCCTTGCCCGCCGTGGATCTGTACCGCGTCGTCGATGATGCGCTGGGCGGCCTCGGTGGCGAACGCCTTGGCCATGGCAGCTTCGAGGGTGACGCGGTCGGCTCCCCCATCCTTTTCCCAAGCCGATCGGTACACCAACAAACGTCCTGCCGTGAGATCGATCGCCATGCGAGCGAGCTTCTCCTGTATCAATTGAAAATCCGCCAGCGGTTTGCCGAACTGGTGGCGGGAGTCCGCGTATTCGAGGGAAGCGTCCAGCGCCCGCGCGGCCATGCCGCAGGCGGCTGCGGCTACGGTTCCCCGCAGAAGGTCGAGAGTGCGGAGTCCCAGCTTGAATCCCTCGCCCTCTGGCCCCAACCTACTGGACGCCGGGACACGACACCCGTCGAAGGCGATGGTGCCCAGTGGATGCGGTGAGCTCAGCACCAGCGGTTCGACGAACTCAAAACCGTCCGCGTCCGCCGGGACGACGAAACACGACACTCCCCGACTGCCGGACGCCGGGTCTGTAGAGGCGAATACCGTATAGAAATCGGCTATGCCGGCGTTGGAAATGAGTGTCTTGGTTCCGTGCAGGACATAGTCATCGCCATCTCTCGTCGCTGTAGTGGCCATTGCCGCCACGTCGGAGCCGGCCTCGGCCTCGGTCATGGCAAAGGCCGCGATCTGTTCACCACGAAGCGCCGGCCCCGCCCATCGCTCCTTCTGGGCGTCGTCTCCCACCAACAGAATGGGGACGGTACCAAGAGCCTGCAGCGCATACACCGCGTCGGCTAACGGCGACGCCCAGCCGAGGGCCTCCCGAACCAGACTCACACCCCGGAGATCCAGCTCCTCGATAGGGGCGTACCATCCGGCCTCGCCGATCACCAGGGCCAATTTTCGCGCCTGGACCCGCGCCGCCTCATCGTCCACCGGTTCGGGATACCCCGCCACGACCTCTCGGGCAAAGGCACCCACATTCTCGGCCATAGTCAGGTGGCGGTCCGCCAAAAAGGCTCTGATAACTGTGGTATCGGGCATACGTCAGGCGAAGGTCGGCGGCCGCTTGGCCACGAACGCCTCGTACGCCTCACGGAAATTGGGATGTAGCATGCACTCGGCCTGTGCCTGGGCTTCAGCCGCCAACGCGCCGAGGACATCCATTGAGGCTTCCTTGTTGAGAGCATCTTTGGTAACGGCCAACGCCAGCGACGGCCCCAATGCCAGGCGCTCGGCGAAAGCGGTGGCGTCGGCGAGCGATTGGCCCGCTTCGGTCACTCGATTGTAAAGGCCGATACGATAAGCCTCGGCGGCGTCGATGAAGTCGCCGGTCATGAGCAGCTCGGTGGCCCGCCCCAATCCGACGAGACGCGGCAAGAGCCAGGCGATGCCCATGTCCGCGCCGGACAATCCCACCTTGGTGAACAGAAACGCGATCTTGGCTTTGGGATCCGCAATGCGCACATCACAGGCGCTGGCAATCACCGCCCCAGCTCCGGCCACGGTACCGTTGAGGGCTCCGATGATGGGCCGGCGGCAAGTCCGCATGGCGGCAATCACGTCACAGGTCATGCGGGTAAACTCGAGCAGTCCCTCTTCGTCCCGCTCGAAGAGCGGCCCGATGATGTCCTCCACGTCACCGCCGGAACAGAACGCCCGCCCTGCGCCGGTGATAACTATGGCCCGAACAGCCGGCTCGGTATCGAGCTCTCGGAATACCTCTCGCAGTTCCCCATAGACCTCGAACGTCAGGGCGTTGAGGCGATCAGGCCGGTTGAGCGTGACGGTCGCGACACCGGTGGAGTCGTCGAATGCGTAGATGAACGAGCGAGGGTCTATGGTCATGAATCCTTCTGTGGCAGAACGGCCGTCGCTTCGATCTCGACCTTGGCCGTCGGGTCAACCAGCGCGGCAACTGCGACCAGAGCCATGGCCGGGTAGTGATGGCCCATCTGATTCCGATAGGCCGCGCCCAACTCCTTCAGACTGCCGCGGTACGCCTCGATGTCGGCAACGTAGATGGTAAAGCGGCCGATGTCTTCCGGGGCGCCGCCAGCTTCAAGCACCACCGCCAGGATATTCGCCAGGGTCGCTTCGAACTGTTCGACGAAACCGACGGGCAGCTCCGCGTTGGACCCGTTGCGCGCCGTTTGTCCGGCCACGAACAGTATCCGGCCGCCGGCCGGCGCCACCATCCCGTTGTTCCAGCCGCGCGGCGTCCCCAACGACTCGGGGTTGAAGATGTCGAACGTCATGCCTGGATGCCTCCGCCGTCGATGACCACGGACTGCCCGTTGATGCCGTTAGCCTCTTTGGCAGCCAACATCAGAACGGCGTGGGCTACCTCCTCGGGCGCGATGAGACGACCTTGCGGTGTCATCTGGAGGATGGCACCAAGAGCATCGTCCCTGGACTTGCCGGTGGCGGCGACGATGTTGGCGACCGATTGCTCGGTCATCGGCGTGTCGACGTAGCCAGGACAAACGGCGTTTACCGTGACCCCCTTGTTCGCCACCTCGTGAGCGGCCGAGCGGGTAAAACCCATGACGGCGTGTTTTGATGCGGCGTAGGCGGCAATGTACTTGGCGCCCGCCAGCCCGGCCACGGAAGCAACGTTGATGACTCGGCCCCAGCGACGCTCGATCATTCCCGGCAAGAACCCCTTGGTGCAAAGGAAGGTCCCGGTGGCGTTGCCATCGAGCATGCGGTGCCAATCTTTGAGCGAAGTCCGGGCTATCGGCGCCGAGTGAGCCTGGCCGGCGTTGTTGACCAGAATGTCGACCGGGCCGAGCCGGCGCTGTGCCTCTTCCACCAGAGCGGCGACGCTGGCCTCATCGGTGACGTCCACCCGACACGCGTGCGCTTCGAAACCGGCCTCGACCAACTCTCCCGCGACCCGTTCCGTGGTGGCTTGCGTCCGCCCAGCCACCAGCACCTTGGCGCCGGCACGGGCCAGCTCACGGGCAACGGCGGCGCCGATGCCCTGCCCTCCTCCGGTAATGACCGCTGTGGCGCCGTCAGGTAACATCGTCGAGGATTGCCTCCGCTAGAATTTGCCCCAGAACTTCGATAGTAGCCCGGCCTTCATCGACCGTGGCCGCGCCCGGATACCCGAAGTACGCCTCGGGGCCGCCGGCCGCCTCGAAGGATTCATGTCCCTCGCCGATCGCGCGCGACAGCGACCGCGGATTGTCCGGCAACCCACGCCGCAATTCGTCCCGGACCAACTCAGGCCGGGCCGCCATGACCACCGACGTCTCGTACTGTCCGGCGTGGCATGCGCCGCTCTTGAATTCTTCCGTGAGACGCCCCGCCCACGGCTTTCTGGTCAGATCGGGGTGCACCAGCCGCAGCGCGCCGGCTGCCCGCACCAACTCGGCCGCGTCGGCTAACGCCCCCAAATGGGCCGGGTCGAGATGGGCGTTGGCCAGCGCCAGACAAGATACCCCTTGGCGCGCCAGTTCAGCAGCGATGTCGGCCACCAGCCGGGCGATGGTAGTCCGGGGCAGCGACAGCGTGCCGACAAACCCCTGCGCGAACGGCGCAGCAGTGTACGGCAGCGCCGGCAACACCACGACTTCCTTCCCTGCCGCGGCTA
>CAXMUQ010000125.1:0-4740 GCA_964196605.1 uncultured Acidimicrobiia bacterium | reverse complement strand
CCATTGCCCCTAAACGTCGAGGTGACTCACATACGTGGCATTCGCCTCGATGAACTGTCGCCGAGGCTCTACCTGATCACCCATTAGTTCATCGAACAGCTTGGATGCTTCGACGGCGTCGTCGAGGGTGACTTGGAGGATGGTGCGTTTCTCCGGGTCCATCGTAGTTGACCACAGTTGGTCTGGGTTCATCTCCCCCAATCCCTTATAGCGCTGGATGTTGATCTTGGTCTCAGCGCCGTTGCGGAGACGTTTGAGAACGTCGTCGCGTTCTTTGTCGGAGTAGGCGTAGAACGCTTCCTTCTTCTTGGACAGCCGATACAGCGGCGGCTGGGCGATGTAGATGAACCCGGCTTCGATCAGATCCAGCATCTGGCGGAAGAAGAATGTCAGCAGCAGCGTGCGGATGTGGGCGCCGTCGACGTCGGCGTCGGTCATGATGATGATCTTGTGGTAACGCGCGTTGTCGATCTTGAAGTCCTCACGCACCCCGGCTCCGATGGCGGTGATGATGGCACGGATCTCCGCGTTGCCCAGGATTCTGTCGATGCGAGCCCGTTCGACGTTGAGGATCTTGCCGCGGAGTGGGAGGATCGCCTGGAACTGGCGGTCGCGTCCCTGCTTGGCGCTGCCGCCGGCCGAATCTCCCTCGACCAGGTAGAGCTCGGTCATGGTGGGATCGGCCAGGGAACAGTCGGCCAACTTGCCCGGGAGCACAGCGTTCTCCAGGCCGGATTTCTTGCGGACGAGTTCGCGCGCCTTGCGGGCGGCCTCGCGGGCGTGGGCGGCGCTGGCGGCCTTGTCGATGATGGCGCGGGCCACCGGTGGGTTTTCTTGCAGGAAGTTGTTCAGGTGTTCATAGACCACCTGGCGGACGATGCCCTCGACTTCAGAGTTGCCCAACTTGGTCTTGGTCTGGCCCTCGAACTGTGGCTCTTTGACCTTGATGTGCAACACGCAGGTGAGTCCCTCGCGTACGTCTTCGCCCGACAGAGTGAAGTCGGCATTCTTGAGCGACTTGATCTTCAGGCGCTTGGCGACCTCGTTGATGGCGCGCGTGACGGCGGCCTTGAAGCCGGTCAGGTGTGTGCCGCCTTCGTGGGTGTTGATGTTGTTGACGAAGGTGAAAATGTTTTCGTTGTAGCCGTCCTCGTACTGGATGGCCACATCTACACTCACATCGTCCCGCATTCGGTTGAAGGCAATCGGCTCTGGGTGGAGCGGCTTGCGGTTCCGGTTGAGCCACTGAGCGAACTGTGCCAGACCGCCCTCGGCGTAGAATTCTTCCGATTTGGGCTCGTCGGGCCGCTCGTCCAACAGGGTGATGGTGATGCCCTCATTGAGGAATGCGAGTTGGCGTAGACGGTCGGCGAGGGTCGTCCAGTTGAATTCGAGAACGGTGAAGATTTCCGGGTCGGGCTTGAAGCGCACGATGGTCCCGGTGCCCTCGGCCTCCCCCAGGGTGGTGAGGGGCTTGGTTACCTGGCCGCGGCAAAAGGCCATCTGATGTCGTTGGCCGTCGCGGTCGATGACCACTTCGAGCCGCTCGGACAGGGCGTTGACTACCGAGACGCCAACACCGTGAAGTCCGCCCGACACCTTGTAGGAGGACTTGTCGAACTTGCCGCCGGCGTGGAGCGTAGTCAGGGCAACCTCCACGCCAGGCTTCTTCTCAACTGGGTGGATGTCGACTGGAATACCCCGGCCGTTGTCGACCACGGTGACCGAGTTGTCTTTGTGGATCGTCACGTTGATCGTGTCGCAAAAACCGGCCAACGCCTCGTCGATCGAATTGTCCACCACTTCGTAAACCAGATGGTGCAACCCGTTCTCGCTGGTCGATCCGATGTACATCCCGGGCCGGCGGCGGACCGCCTCGAGTCCCTTGAGTACCTGGATCGACTCGGAGGAGTAGTTGTTATCGGTTTCTGTCTGCTGTTTTTTTTTGGCCATGTCCCGTCACATAGTAGGGCCGGGGCCCAGCGGCACCCAGCGAATTCCATTGATGCGTCCCTTACGGGACGCGTTGATTTTTGCCAGTATCTTAGGCGTCATCAAACTCAGTTCCGCCGCCCACGGCGCCGTGGTAACACGGACCCGCAGCACACCTTCGGGCGAGACTGACTCCGGAGTGGTAACCGCGGCGATCTGGGCACCGACCAAAGTGGACCACTCCTCGATAACCGCGGCCCGCTCCACACCCTTCTGCAATCCCGAGCTCTTGAGATAGCCGGAAAGAACTTCACCCAGGGGTACCATTGGTCGTTTGCCGTCCCCTGCGGTCCGCCGCCTAGCCATCGGCGCTAACCGCTCCGGTATGGAGGTGCCACAGCGGGAGGTCCAGTCCTTCCGGCAGTTCGTCCGGTCGGGGCGCCGACACCAACACTTGGGCACGGGGCAGGCGGCGCAACCGCTCCGCCAGGCAGCCCTGACGCCGGGTATCCAACTCAGCGAACACGTCGTCCAACAACAGGGTCGGCTCGGTGTTCCGCCACCTCGCCAGCGTATCCCACTCGAGCAGCTTGAGCGCCACGGCCGCGCTGCGTTGCTGGCCCGTCGACCCGTAGGTCCGGAGTGGGCGGCCGTCGAGTTCGAGAGCCAGGTCGTCCCGGTGCGGCCCCACCGTCGTGGTGCCGCGCGCCTCATCGCGGGACCTGACCTCGGACAATATCTCGGGCCACGCACCCGGGTCAGCCAGGATGTCCCGGCCGACGTAATTCACGTCGACCTGTGCCGTCTCACCCATGGCGCGAAATTCCTCGGAGAACAGACCAGCCGATTCTTGCAACCACTCGAGTCTCCTCCGGACGATGGCAGCGCCGTTTTCGATGAGCGCTGGCTCGAACGCCCCCAGGGCACTCGATCGTTGCTTGAGCGCTGCGTTTCGCTGGGCCAAGGCGGCCCGGTATCGCGTCAGGGCGCCGAGGTACTTGCGATCGGCCAGCGATAGCAGCCGGTCGAGGTAGAGCCGCCGACCGGCGGCGGGGCCCGACGCCAGGTTGGTGTCGGTGGGAATGAACGCCACCGCCAGCCACAACCCGACCGCGTCCGCCAATCGCTCGATGTCCGCCCCGTCGACGGTGATCCGCTTCCGCTTGGGCGACGCCGTATAGCGGACGGCTACATCGTGCGTGACGCCATCATCGGCGTAATTGCAATCCAGCTTGAACCCCGGGCCGCCGAACCCGACCATCTCGGCGTCGGCGGCGCCTCTGAGGGAACGGAACAGAACTGGGTAATAGGCCGCTTCGAGGACGTTGGTCTTGCCGTGACCATTGGGACCAAGAAAGGCCATTCCTTCCGCCGGAACGCTCAGGGCCAGAGGTTCCAGATTGCGGAACCCAGTGACAGCGAGCTGCACCAAGCGCACTACTGGATGCTCAGGAGGCGCCTAGTCGGACCGCCCTGATTGCCGTCCTCGTCCTTGGCCGTGATGGAGATTGTCAGCACAGATCCCGCCAGGCCCGAAGTAGGCACCGTGAAGGAAAAGGTGACCGTTGCGCCATCGACATTCGTGGGCGGCAGGGCGAACGGGGCGCCCTGAATAGTGAAGAAAATCGAATCTACGCCGATGTCGTCCTGGGCATCGCCGATGATCACCACCGTCGATCCCTCGCTGATAACTGTGTCGCTTCCCGGTTGGGTTATGGTGATCAGCGGGACCACTTCCCCGCCACCCGGACCCGTGGGCGTAATGGGTCGGTCGCGACCGGAACACCCCACAGCGAACGCGGCGACACCCGCCAAAAGCAGGGCGCGCCGCGCGCGATGGATCATGGGAATTAGACTGACGAACATGGTTTAAATCTAGCCGGAAAGGCGACAAATTGCTGCGCTGAAACAGCCGGTTGAGGGGCTCCTCAGCGGCCCTCGAATTGGGCCTGGCGCTTCTCCATGAAGGCCGTCATGCCTTCCTTCATGTCCCCGGTCGATGACAGCAGGCCAAAGTGGTTGGCCTCCAGCAACAAGCCGTCGTCGAGCGCCATGTCCAGCGAGGCGTCGACGGCTTCCAGGCACAAGCCGACGGCCAGTGGACCGTTGGCCAAGATGGTCCGCATCATCTCTTCTGACTTGCCGATCAGCTCTTCCGGGGAATACACCGCGTTGACCAGGCCGATCCGGAAGGCTTCGTCGGCGTCGATCATCTTGGCCGTCAGCAGAAGTTCGAGGGCCCTGCCGCGGCCCACCAGCCGGGGCAATCGGACCGAACCGCCGTAGCCCGGGCCAATGCCGAGCTTGACCTCGGGCTGGCCGAATTTGGCGTTGCTGGAGGCCAGACGGATGTGGCAGGCCATGGCAAGCTCGCAGCCACCCCCAAGGGCGAAACCGTTGACAGCGGCGATTATCGGCTTGCCGCACCGCTCCAGGCGCCGAAAGGCCTCCTGCCCCCTGCGGGATCTTGCCTTGCCATCGATGGGCCCCTGCTGTGACAGCTCGCCGATGTCGGCCCCGGCCACGAAGGCCTTGGGGCCCGCCCCGGTGAGGATTGCCCCACCAACGTCGTCGCGGGTGGCGATGGCCTCAGCCGCGATGGCGATCTCGGCGATGACCTCGTCATTGAGGGCGTTGAGCTTGTCGGGGCGGTTGATGGTGACGAAGGCGATGCCATCGCGTACGTCGAAATCGAGGTTGGTAAACGTCATGTCGGAATGTCGGGGTTAAGGTCGGAGGAAAGATATGGGAACAGGGCTAAAAGGGCTAAAAGGGCTACGAGAGAAAAAAGGGCTAAGAGGGAAAAAA
>CAXMUQ010000124.1:0-4595 GCA_964196605.1 uncultured Acidimicrobiia bacterium | reverse complement strand
CAACCGCACACCGCGTCCACCGCCCACCGCCGAGACCGGGAGGAACGACAGGATGTCCACCGAATTGCAATCGAACGCGGCCGCGGTACCCTCTTCACAGGCGACTTCACCGTCGAGGATGGCGGCCATCCCTTTGGCCTCACTCAGGATCTTGCCGGTCGGCGTCCACAGGCCACCGGCCTCGCCGTACACCAACGCGGTGCCCGCGCCATAGTCATCGCCCGGGATGCCTATTACAGCCAGGCCGGATCCGGCAGCCACGGTCGCCGAGAATAAATCTCTGCGCTGGAGATCGCCGGCGGTGAGCTTGGTGGCTCCGGTCCAATCACCGGTAGCTTCGTCGCGCGAGAACAGGTAGACGACACCCTGGAAACCGTTGGCTCCCGGTGCGCCGACCCAGGCGCTGGTACCGTTGAACGCCATGGAGGTGCCGAATCGATTCTGGCGCGAGCCGTCGAACGGCACCAGACGGGTCCTCTCGTTCCACTCACCCGTGGCGGCGTCGTACTCGAACGAGAACACCGCGCCAGTGAACCTGTTGAAGCGGGGCGCCCCAATCAGCACCCAATCGCCGTGAGAGGCGATGGAGCTGCCGAACCGGTCGTTCTTCTCGATGGCCCCTGCCTGCAACCACGCCGTCTCGGCCCAAGCCATGGCGGTAGCGTCGTACTCGAAGACGTACACCACTCCCTTGTTCTCGTCCTGTCGCGGGGCCCCGACGAGCGCCCGCGTACCGTCTAACACCAATTTCGTGCCGAAGCGACCACCAGCGGGCGCGTCGCTGCCGACGAGGACCGCGCTCTGGACCCAACGGCCCTGGTCGTCCCGCCGGAAAGCATACACCGCGCCGGTGGTGTCGTTCCGGGCCGGAGCACCCACCAGCATGAGATCACCATCGATGGAGACTGCCGTCCCGAACCGGTCATTGGCGGCGCCGTCGTTGGCCGTGAGCCGGGTAACCTCAACCCAGTCACCGCCGGCGCTCTTCTGGAAGACGAAGACCGCTCCACGACCCGAATCGGGTCGGATAGACCCCACGATCATCACGTTCCCGCTGACCGCGATCGAGCTGCCGAAGCCATCGCCCGCCTCGCCGTCGGAAGCACTGATGGCAGCCGTTTCGGTCCACATCCCGCCGGCGCCCGGCCGGAACACGTAGACCATCCCGGGGATCATGTTGTTCCCCGCCTCCCCCACGAAAATTTCGCCATCACCGACAGCCAGAGCGTTGCTGAACCCCAGCATGGCGGGCGGCGTGGCCGCGGTTGAGCGATAGGTCTGCGCCGCCGCTGTGGCCGCGGTGACCGTGACCGCGAGGGCCGTCAGCAGAAACGAACGAGTCCGGTGCATCTTGAGTCCTTGGTTGAGGTGCTGAACACACTGCTGCCCAGACGCCGGCCAATAGGCCGGGTCCAAGGGCGTGAAGCCTTTGAAGATAACAAAGCGGCCCGGAGATTAGAGAAACACCGGGCTTTCTGTCTTTACGGACCGGCCCCCGGGGAGTTTCGGCCGGTGCCCGGCCCGTTTAGCTTTGTGGCGTACACACCCGCGATGAGGTCCCATGAGCACCAAGGACAGCGCCCGCCGTTGGAACGAGTTGCTGGCCCCCTACTACGGCCCCGACCGTCGCCGTAGCATCGTGCAGCTTACGATTACTGCCTCGGCGTTCATCAGCCTATGGCTGGCTGCGTTCTGGAGCCTTCGGGTGGGATACTGGCTCACCCTCCTACTGGCCCTGCCAACGGCCGGCTTCCTCATGCGGCTGTTCATGATCCAGCACGATTGCGGGCACGGATCCTTCTTCAAGTCGCAGAAAGTGGCCAACGCGGTCGGCTTCGTCATCGGTGTCCTCACCTTGACCCCGTACCACTACTGGCGAAAGACCCACGCCTACCACCACGCCCATTCGGGGGATCTGGACTTCCGCGGCTTCGGCGACATCGATACCATGACGCTGCGGGAATACATGGCCCTCTCCAAGAGCAAGCGACTAGCCTACCGGGTGTACCGCAATCCTCTGATCCTGTTCCTCATCGGCCCGCTGTTCCACTTCATCATCAAACACCGGTATCCGTGGGACATCCCCCACTCGTGGAAGCGGGAGTGGGGCTCGGTATGGTGGACCAACGTCGTGCTGGCGTCGGTGTTGGTGGTGGCCTGGCTGACGATCGGGCTGGTTCCTTTTCTGATGGTCCAGGTCCCCATCACCCTGTTCAGCGCCACGCTGGGAGTGTGGCTGTTCTACGTACAGCACCAATACGAGACGACCTACTGGTACGACCACCCGCAATGGGATTACTTCGAGGCCGGGCTGCACGGAAGTTCCCACCTGGTCCTCCCCAAGCCGCTGCAATGGCTGACCGCCAACATCGGACTGCACCACGTGCACCACATCAGCGCCCGGATCCCCAACTACAAACTCCCCGCCTGCCTGGCAGCCACTCCTGAGCTACAAAACGCCACCAAGATAACGGTCGTCGAGGGCATCAAGACCATGGCGCTGGCGCTGTGGGATGAGAAGCACGAAGAGTTGATTCGCTTCAAGGATGTGCGGCTGGCCCTCGAGCGCGGGGCCCTCGAGAGAGCGTAGAGCGGGGCTAAGAGGCTCCGCAAGGAATTTTGTTTTCGGTTATCAGTGTCAAGTACCCACATACCGCCCTTACCGCCTGTACCGCCTGGTACCGCCCTAGCGCCCCAACACCTCCCTCAACCGAATCCTATAGATATCCCCATCACCTGATCGATGGCTCGTGAAGTACAGCCAAGTTCCGGTGGGATCCATAGAAGGCCCGTACTCATACTCAGCCGTGTTGACCGCTGAACCCAGGTTGCGGGGCTTCGACCAAGTGCCGTCGCGGAATTCGCTGAGGTAGAGATCGTCGCCACCGAAACCGTCGGGGTGGTCGGTGATGACCAGGATCATCCACTCTCCAAAGGGACTGACCCACAGATCGGATTGGCTCTCGGCAGAGTTGACGGGCGGGCCGAGGTTTTCTGCTCCGGTGAACTCGTCGCCTTCGCGGTGGGCGCGATAGATGTCTCCCTTACCGTGGCCGCCGTCCCGCCGCGAGGAGAAATACAGGACGCCATCCTCGGTGAGCGAAGAGTGGGCCTCGGAGGCTTCGGTGTTTACTTCACCCGCGAGCGGGACGGGCCCGTACCAGTGCCCCTCGTCGTCTCGGCGCGCCACCCACAGGTTGTAGTCGAGGCGTGCGCTCGCGTCCCCCTCTTCGACACCGGGCAACGGACGATTCGAGGTGAAGATCACCCAGTCGCCTTCGGGCGTGGGACGGGGCGCACGATCACTCGCGGTCGTTCCCGAAAAGGGGAGCACTTCGGGCTCGCTCCAGGCACTATCCCGCCACTCGCTGTGCATCAAAACCTGGTGAGACCAACCACGCCCTTCCTTGACCCGGGAGAAATACAACACCTGTCCGTCGGGGCTCACCGCTGGGAAGGTGTCACCTCGGTCGCTGGATACGGTCCCCTGGCCGACCAGCTCGGCCTGGCCACTTTCCTGAGCCGCGAGCGGTGCCAAGGAGCCCACCAGGGATACAACGAGGAGTTGGTAGAGCCACTTCGATGTGGTGTCACTGGCCATGACTTGTCTCCTTACAATCGCGCATGCGGCACCGCCCGTATTCGGTCACTCGCGCCATGGCGGATCGAATGGTTCGGGCGACGCATGCGTCGCCCCTACGTCAACGATCCCAAGAACGGGCTTCACGACCTACCGCCCTTACCGCCTAGTACCGCCTCCACCAGACGGCCCTACCGCCTGTCCGCCCTACCGCCTCACCCCTGTCCGCCTCACTTTCCATGACGCGCTTCCTCACCTCCGTGTTCCAATTGTATCTCCGGACGCCAACGGAATCGATCGAGCCAGGGGTTGTCGGCACCTTCCATGGCATCGGCTATGATGCTCCCCAGGACCGGCGCGAACTTGAAGCCGTGGCCCGAGCCGCCACTGGCAACGGTCAGGCCCGCTACATCCGGGTGGCGACAGATCCAGAAGTCTCCGTCCCGTGTATCGGCATACAGACACAAGCGGCTGGCAATTACCGGCGCATCGGCCAGGAGGGGGATGGTCTCCCGCAGGAACGCACGCTGATGGTCCTCGGCACCGGCGGGAATCTCCCGCGGACCGTCGGGATCGGTAACGGTGCCTTCGGAGTGCGTGGCGATCTTGACGACGCCGGTCCGGCTCAGCGGAAACCCGTAGAAGCCGGTGTTTGCGATGTCTGCGGTAAACACCGGGAACACTTCGGCGCGGAAGGCTTCCGGGTTGCTCGGAGCATAGTGGAACACCGGGTGGCCCGACGACCGAAATACCGGCTTCAGTTCAGGGACAAGCTTGGCCACCCAAGTCCCCGTCGCCACGACCACCTCGTCGGCGTGGAGCACGGTGCCGTCCTCACCGGTGACCCCGACGACTCGGCCACCATCCATAGTCAGTTGTGACACGCGGAAGCCTTGGCGCAAGGTGACACCTTCCGCCTTGGCCCACTCGAGGACGGCCACCACCACCTTGCTGCTTTCGGCGTAGCCACCACGCGCGTGATAGAATCCGTCGACGTGATTGCCGGTAGCCCACA
>CAXMUQ010000123.1:0-12390 GCA_964196605.1 uncultured Acidimicrobiia bacterium | reverse complement strand
AACTCAGTTGCCAATCGGTCCACGCTTTGGCTCAACAGTGTCTCCAGTTGCTCGAATGTGGCCCGGTAGGCTTCGATATCGGCGCCGAACGGATCGCTCACCTCTGCCGCGGCCCCCGTCAGGCCGGCGAACTCGCCCAGCAGGTGCACCTTGGCCTCCCCACCGAGTTCCTCGACCCGGCTACGGTGGTGGCGTGCCATTGTTAGGATCAGCGAGGATTCCTTCACCAAATCCCTAGTCAGCATCCGGGCCGGGTGATCGGAGAGATCAAACCCATGCTCCAGGCTCACCAACAGGGCGCCCTCAGAAACAGGGACGCGGTCCCACGCCCCGGTCCCGGCCGACCCCACTGTGACCCCTGAGTTGTGACGCGCCAACATGGCACGTAACATTACTTCCGCCATCGGGCTGCGACACGTGTTGCCGGTGCATACCAGCAGGATATCGGTCATGGAGCCCACCTTCCGGCACGTGCCCGCAGCTCCTCGCGCGGGATGGCACCTTCTCGAATAATGGTCGGAGGCATACCGGTACAATCAACCAGGGTGGAGGGCGGTACGTCACCCAGCACACCTCCGTCGAGCAGCAACAACGATCCGCCGGCAACCGCATCCCGGAACCGGTCATCAAGACCCTCGACCCCTGGGGCCGGCCTCCCCCCCGGGCGGTTGGCAGACGTCGACGTCAATGGCGCACCCAGCGCTGCAATCATTTTTCTGATGCGGTCGTGAGAAGTCACCCGTACCGCAACCCCACCCTCAGGGCCGCGCAGCCCATCCGGCAGTCGGCCTTCCCCACCTCGCAACACCAAAGTCAGAGGACCCGGCCAGAACTCGTCGGCCAAGACCCGAGCGGAGGGGCTGAACACGAGACCACACGACTCGGCCATCGGCCGGCTGGAGACGAGGAGCAGGAACGGTTTCCGAGGCGGTCGTCCCTTGAGCGCCGCGAGGGCTGCCAGATCCTCGGCCACCGCTCTCGAGCCCAAACCGTATACCGTTTCGGTCGGGTAGCCCAACAGGCCGCCACCAGCCAGATGCGCACCGATCTGCGGTGTGGCCGCCTCGGCTTCGGCGTCGGTTCTGAAGGGGAGGATCATGCCCTGGCCGCCTTGACCATACGCTCAGCCAGCTCGAGATCATCGGTCGTGGTGATTTTGATGTTCGTCGGGCTGTCCGGCACGATAACCACCGGACCCCCGGTGGCTTCCACTAGCGAGGCGTCGTCGGTTGCCCGCGAGCGACCGTCACCCGCCTGGCGATACGCTTCGGTCAGCATGGCCCGCGGGAATCCTTGCGGAGTTTGTGCCCGCCACATGTGCTCGCGCGGAATCGTTTCCTGGATTCGCGGTGGATCCGAGTCTGGGGCGGTACGCTTGAGCGTGTCCCGCACCGCCACGGCCGCAACAGCGCCAACGCCACGCCGGACTTGCGCGATTACCGCGTCGATGACCGCCGGCTGAGCCAGCGGCCTGGCTCCATCGTGCACCAAGACGACGCTGCATGATTCCGGCAACGAGGCCAGTCCGGCCGCTACCGAATCACTCCGCTCATCACCGCCGGCTACGACCGTAAGTGTCGAACTGGCTACCGACGACAACCACTCCGGTGGGGCGGCGGCGTCATCGGGGGCAAGCACCACCGTCACATGCGCCACGTCAGGATGTGAGGCGAAGGGTCTTACTGCATGGAGCAGCAGGGGCACGCCGCACAATTCACGATAGACCTTGCGAACGGATCCCCCAAAACGACGGCCCTCCCCCGCGGCCACGACCACCACTCCGACGTCACGCGGCAAGCGACCTCACCAAGTCATCCACGCGGTCGAGCCGGACCAGGTCCATGACCGACGGCCCGTCGGCGATGCGGCTGGACGCGAAGCACCTCCGGAATCCATGTTGTGCCGCCTCGGCAAGACGCCGTTCAGTGCCGCCCACGGGCCGTACTTCGCCACCCAATCCCACCTCGCCGAGGAACAACCCATCGGCTGGCGTCGGCGTCTGGTGGAGGCTGGACACGAGCGCCGCCACTACAGCCAGGTCGGCTCCTGGTTCGGTGAGGCGCACGCCGGCACTGACTTGGAGGAACACGTCGAGTTGGGCGAACGAGAGTCCCGCGCGCCGTTCGAGCACCGCCAGCAAAACCGCCAGCCGTTTATGATCGATTCCGGTCGCGACTCGCTGTGGGGTGCCGTACCCGGTTGGCGCGGTCAGCGCCTGCACCTCTACCAGAACCGGACGAGTTCCTTCCATGAGGGCGGTCACAGCGGTCCCGCTAATGCCGTCGGCCCTGGCGGCGAGGAACATGGTAGAGGGATCCGCCACCGGTATCAGACCCTGATCGGTCATGGCAAAGACGCCCAGTTCGTCGACCGATCCGAACCGGTTCTTGGTGGCTCGCAGGAGACGGTGGTCGAGCGTCCGCTCGCCCTCGAAGTACAGCACTGTGTCGACGATGTGTTCGAGAGTCTTCGGCCCGGCAATGCCACCACCCTTGGTGACGTGTCCGACCACCATTACCGCAGTGCCGGATTCCTTGGCGAACCGCATCAACCGCGCGGCACACTCGCGCACCTGGGTAACACTCCCGGGTGCACTCTCGACCTCGTCGCTGGTGATGGTCTGGATGGAGTCGACGATCAACACGCTGGCGCCGAGTGCCTCAGAGGCGGCGATGACGCGTTCCAAGCCGGTGTCGCCGATGACGTGCACGCAACCAGCCGTTTCGGCGAGCCGGGTATCCCGCAAACGAAGTTGCTCGACCGACTCTTCGCCGGAGGCATAGAGGACCGAGCGTCCTGTTTTGTCCAATCGGGCGGCGACCTGCAACAGGATGGTAGACTTGCCGATCCCAGGCTCGCCGCCGATCAGCGTCATCGACCCGGGTACAACCCCACCACCGAGCACAAAATCGAACTCCTCGATCCCGGTCCGCCAGCGGGTAATGTTCTCTACGGCTATGGCATCGAGTCTCGTTACCGCCGGCGCTGCCGGCAGGTTGGCGCGGCGGCCGGCTTTGCGCCCGGAGATGGCCACACCTTCTTCCGCCACGCTGTTCCACTCCCCACACTTCTCGCACCGGCCGACCCACTTGGCATGGTCGTGGCCGCATTCGCCGCACCGGAAGGTGGTGCGGTACTTAGTCGACGTCACCGGATTCCTGATCGAAGTCACGGGGTTCCGGCCGCTCGGTATGATCACGGAAGCGAGTGCACGACTTCTGGAAAAAGAGATCCAAGGTACCAGTGGGGCCATTACGATGCTTGCCGACGATGATTTCCGCCTTCCCTTCGAGACTGTTGCCGTCCTTGTCGACCGGCCCCTCATACATCTCCGGCCGGTGAATGAAGATGACGACGTCCGCGTCCTGCTCGATTGCGCCGGAGTCGCGCAGGTCGGAGAGAATGGGGCGCCGGTCTCCCCCGCGCTGCTCGGAGGCGCGGGACAACTGGGACAGGGCCATGACGGGAACATTGAGTTCCTTGGCCAACGCCTTGAGCGAGCGCGAAATCTCCGAGATTTCCTGGACCCTGTTTTCGGATCTTTCCGGCCCGCGCATCAGCTGTAGATAGTCCACGATCACCAACCCAACGTCGGACTCCGCCTTGAGGCGGCGCGCCTTGGAACGCATCTCGAGCAAACTCAGCCCGGGCGTGTCGTCAATCCATATAGAACAGTTTTGCAGAATGCCGGCGGCGCGAGCCAGTTGCGTGAAGTCGGAATCCCTGAGCGTCCCGCGGCGCACTTTCTGACTGTCGACCATCGCTTCGGCGCATAGCATCCGTTGTACCAGCGATGGCTTGGACATTTCGAGTGAGAAAATGGCGATGCCCGTGCCGTCTTCCGCCGCGGCGTGCGTGGCAACGTTGAGGCAAAAGGCCGTCTTTCCCATCGAGGGGCGGGCCGCCACGATGACCATTTCCCCCGGCTGGAATCCGGCGGTCATTTCGTCCAATTTTACGAAACCGCTGGCAACTCCGGTAACCGATTTCTGCGCCTTGTGGAGCGTTTCTATCCGCTCCATCGTGGGCCACAGCATTTCCTTGATGCGGGTGAACCCCTCGTCGCCCCGGTCCTGCGAAATCTGGAAAATGCGTGACTCGGCCAGGTCGAGAAGATCGCTGGCCGTGGAAGTTCCCTGGTAGGCCTCCGATATCACCGTGGTGGACGTTTCGATTAGGCGGCGGAGAATCGCCTTGTCGCGGATGATCTTGGCGTGGAACTCCAGGTTGGCCGCCGTGGGCACGGCGTCGACCAACTCGGCGATGTACTCCACGCCGCCGGCTTCGTCCAACTCACCCCGGCGCACTAATTCGTCGCGCAGGGTGACGTGATCGATCACGGTGTGTTGTTCCGTCATGGCAAGCATGGTGCGGAACAACCGCCGGTGCCCCTCGCGATAGAACATCCAGTCTTCGAGGAGTTCCGAGGCGCGCAGTGCCGCGTCCTGATCGAGCACCACGGCACCGAGCACGGCCTGCTCCGCGTCGTTGTTCCATGGAGCGGCGCGCCCTACGTAAGGATCAGCGGTCGAGGAGCTGTCGGGCGATACGGACGTCATCCCAGGTCGGCTTCTTCCAATTCGGGTTCCGCAGGAGCGCGGCGGGATGGTATGTCACCACGAGAGGGATGCCCCCGTAGGAATGGACCTGTTCCCGCATCTGTCCCAAGCTCCTCCGCACGCCGAGCAAGTTCTCGGCGGCGGTCCCACCCAGGGCCATGATCACCTTAGGCTGGATGAGTGCTACTTGGCGCTGTAGGTACGGAAGGCAGGCTGCCACTTCGTCCGGCAAGGGCTTCCGATTCTTGGGAGGCCGGCACTTCACGATGTTCGCGATGAAAACACTTTCGCGGGAGATATTTATAGCCTCAAGGATGTCGTTGAGCAACTCCCCGGCCCGGCCGACGAAGGGACGGCCCGTGGCATCTTCATTTGCCCCAGGACCTTCCCCGACTAGCATCAGCCTGGCGTGCGGGTCCCCCTCCCCGGGTACGGTCTTGGTGCGGCCTGTGGACAGGGGACACAAAGTGCACCCGGCCACGGCTTCGGCCACTGCATCGAGGTTCTCCAGGTCGTTCGGACCGCCATCCAACAACGTGGCTGAGGGAAGCTCGACGGTGATCCCCGGTCCTGGGATGGGCGGAGCATCGCGCAGCCAGTCCGGGAGAGCGTCACCCTGCTCGACAGCCGGCTCAGGAGGTGAAGGCTGTGTCGCCGGCACCGATGCGGCTACCTCGGGTTGATCTGGACTGAGCGGGCTCGAAACGACGAGCTCCGCTCCACCCAGCTCAATTTGCTGCTCCAGATACCGCCTTCTGAGAGACACGATGGCGCTCCACGACGTCTAGAATGGCTTCGGCCACCTCGGCCTTGGTTTGTAGGGGACACTCGGTCAACCGACCGTCGCGTTCGATGATGGTCACCCGGTTGGTATCCACTTCGAACCCGGCGCCGGGTTCCAGAGCGTCGTTGATGACGATCATATCCAGGTCTTTGCGGGCCAGTTTGGCACGACCCTTTTCGATGGCATCGCCTGTTTCCAGGGCGAATCCCACGGTAGTGCTTCCCGGCCGGCGGACATCGGCGGTCCCCATGAGGATGTCGGCCGTCGGCTCCATGGCAACTGTGAAGCTGCCCTCGGTACGGGGACGCTTCCCTTCCGAGGCAGCTTCGGGCCGGTAATCGGACGGCGCTGCGGCCATGATCAGCACGTCCGCCTGAGGACGCACGGCCGCAACTTCCGATGCCATGTCGGCCGTGGTTTCGACACGTTCGAGTGTCACCCCGTCCGGTACTGGCAAGGAAGACGGCCCGGTGATCAACTTGACCGTCGCTCCGCGCCACCAAGCTGCTTGTGCCAGCGCGTAGCCCATGCGGCCGCTCGATCGGTTGCTCACGAAGCGGACGGGATCGATTGACTCTCGGGTCGGACCCGCAGTCACGACCACGTTAGTTCCCTCGAGCGCACCACCGCGACACAACAAGCGTACCGCTTCGTTGAAAATGGTTTCGGGCTCGACCATTCGGCCCGGGCGCGAAGACGGACCTTCCGCCAGATCGCCGACGGCAGGTCCAACGATCACGGCACCCTGGGCGGCCAGTAGATCCACGGCGCTCCGCACGGCCGAGTGCTGATACATGTCGTCATTCATCGCCGGCGCCAGCAGGAGCGGCGCGGTACGGGCCACCAGCATGGTGGTCAGGAGGTCGTCGGCCAATCCTTGTGCCGCCCGGGACATCAGGTGCGCGGTGGCGGGTGCCACGATGACTAAGTCGACTTGTTGGGGAACCCGGACGTGGTCCAGCGCGCGACTCGGTTCCCACAGTGAGGTGAGCACCGGTTGTCCGGTCAGAGCTTCGAAGGTGACCGGCCCGACGAATTCAGCTGCACCCTTGGTAAGCGCCACGGATACTCGAGCGCCGGCCTGGGTAAGCAGGCGGGCGAGGGTGCAGCTCTTGTAGCTGGCGATCCCACCGGACACGCCAAGCAGAATGCGGCGGCCCTCCAGCATGGCGCTAAGCCTCCGAACGGCGACGCCTGATGAGCTTGTACGACAGCGACTCGTTCGACAACGCCTCGAGCGCGGTCGTGGTCAGCTTCTCTTCCTGCGTCGGGAGCCGATCCCGGGGGAAATCATTCAGGTACCGCGTAAAGCGAGCGGCTACCAGAATTCCGAGGTACTTGTTGCCGGCCACCTTGGCGGCCTCTGCTGGTGTGTAGATCTTCACGAAAGGTTCTCCTCCTACTGTTTGGACGCGGGCGACTTTACTTCCGCCACTCCACGCTGCAAGTCCTTCAACAACCCGGTGAGCTCTTGCCACCGGGCTACCCTGAGCGACTCCGCTTCCACAATGGCCGCTACCTGTTCGACCGCCGAAACGAGGTCGTCGTTGACGACCACGTAATCATACTCACTCGCGGCCAGTAACTCCTGTTGCGCCCGTGTCAGTCTACGGGCAATCTGCTCGTCATTCTCGGTCTCCCGTCCCCTGAGGCGAGCCGCCAACTCGGCACCGGACGGCGGCAATAGAAACACCGTGACGGCGTCGGGAAATTCCCGGCGTACCTGCCGGGCGCCTTCGACCTCGATGTCGAGTACGGCATTGCTGCCTTCCTCGAAGATGCGCCGCACCTCCCTCACCAACGTGCCGTACCGGCGGCCACCGTAGTTGGCCCATTCCACGAACTCGCCTGATTCGATCCGCCGGTCGAACTCCTCGTCACTCAGGAAGTGGTAGTCCTTCCCATCCTCTTCTCCAGCGCGCATGGATCGTGTTGTAGCCGACACCGAAAAGGCCACGTCGTCCCTTCCCTGCACCAGCTTGCGCGCGATGGTCGACTTACCTCCGCCCGAGGGCGACGACAGCACCAGCAGGAAATAGCTCACTCGATATTCTCGAGTTGTTCCCGGAATTTTTCCAGCTCACCCTTCATGGCAACAACTTCCGCGGCGATGGCCGCGTTGTTGGCCTTGGATCCGATGGTGTTCACTTCGCGGCCCATTTCCTGGGCCAGAAAGCCGAGGCGCTTTCCTACCGGGCTGTCCTCGCTGAGGGCTCCCCGGCAAGCGGCGATGTGCGCCTGCAGCCGGACCAGCTCCTCGGTGATGTCCAACTTGTCCGCCAAGTAGGCGATCTCCTGTTCCAGCCGGCTCTCGTCGACCTTGCGCGACTCGATGAGCTGTTCCACGGAAGCACGGAGCCGGTCGCGCTCGGCCACCAATCGCTGTGGTGCACGCTCGGCGACGACCGCGGACGCACTTTCCAGCAACTCGAGCCGATGGAGCAACTCGCCGAGCAGAACGTCGCCCTCACGTCGGCGCATGGCCTTACACTCGGTCACGGCTGCCAGCATCACGGGCTCCACCTCGTCCCACACCACTTCGGACGCCTCGCCGGCGCCGGCCACCAGCACGTCGGGCTGGCGGGCGACCAGGGCCAGGTCGGGCTCCCCGGCCACACCCAGCGTCGTCTGCAGTTCGCGCAGCCTGGCCACGATGTCGCGGGCCCGCTCGAGGTCGAGATTCACAGACCCCGCTCCCCGCGCCGGCGACTCCAGCCACCGGATGGAAACGGTCACGTGGCCCCGGTCGAAGTCCCGCCGCAGCCGCTCCCGCATTCCCGTCTCCAGCGACGCCAAGGCCGATGGAGCCTTGATTGAGAGATGGAAGAACCGGTGGTTTACCGTGCGGATCTCCACCAGGAGCCGTCCGCCGGCCACCGCTCCCTCTCCGGCACCAAACCCTGTCATGCTGTAGGCCACGCGCATCCTGTCCTGGAATCGAGCCAGGAAAGTTACGCGGAAGTGGTATCCGATGGTAGGGCGGAGAGCGGCTGAACTAGTTGAGAAAGTCCCAACGGACGCCGAAAATCGACGTGAACGCTGGGACCTCGAACCCCGGAACGTATTCATTCTTTGTGCCCACAAGGTTGCGGCGCTCGAAGAAGGCGCGGAAGCGGCCGATTTCGAGTTGCAGAAACCCCACCAAAAAATTGGCAGGCGGGAGCGACACCGGAGCTCCAACAGAATCCACTCCCAGGGTGCCGGAACCCCAGGCCTCCATGGTGATCTGGAACTTGAGGTCGAAGGCCGTACTGGGAAATTTTCGGAGGAATTTCGACCGAAACGCCACCCGCGCCCAACCGTGGCTCGCCGGCTGTCCGTCAGGCGGCGTGCCGATGGCGTTACTGAACCAGCCCTCCACCGTAAACCACGGGGCCAGCCGCAATCTCCCGGTTACAGACGCCCACTCGGTGGCGTCCGAGGGCCTGAGCGAGTCCACCACCTGACGGTAGGGCTCGAACGTCGCGGCGGAGAAGGCCGAGGTCCTCGACAGCGTGCCTGACAACGCAAACGCGTCACGTTCCAGTCCCAGGGTGAGATCCAAGCTGGCGATGTCTTGCGCGGTATCGGCCAGGATCGCGGGCGCCACGACCTGACGGCCGAAACGGCTTGAGGCGGTCGCCACCATGCCCAGCGGCAGCCCGATACCACCGCGCAGCCCCAGCCAGCCACTGGTCCGATTCCCTTCGTGCCTCTGGAACACACCCTCAGCGCTGGCCGACATACCCTGGGTCGGCGCCCATCCAGCCTCGCCGCGGACCTCCACCGGTGTCCAGCGACTCGACCCGCCCAGCCGGGCACGCCAGAACGCTCGCGGCGAGCGCTGACTCACGGCCACTCCGTAGTTCACGGTCGACTGATCGACCCCACTGCCGCTCCACTTGCTCTGGCCCAGCAGGATGTCCGTCCTGAGTCCCTGGCCGTCTCCCCGTTTGCGCCAGAAAAATCTCACCTGTTGGTCAAGACGGGATCCGTCGAGCGGCTTGCTCAAGGTGTCGCCCAGGGCGGCCCGGATCGGGTCACGATCGATGCTGGTGCCGAACACTTGGTACTGCACGCCGATGCGCGCCGTCGGCACGTAGTTCAGTTGGCCCCAAAACTGAGTCTGGAGACGGTCACCCGCTTGGAAACTTCCCGTAGGGAAATTGAGGAAGTCCCCGCCAAGACCTAGGCCCAAGCCCGATTCCCAGCGCTTTTCGAATGTGGCCTGGTACCGGGCCACGCTCTGATCGCCCGTGCCGATGGCTAGCCTGGAGGCAGGAGCCAGTCGGTCATGGTCCCGGGTGAACAGGTGCACCCGCAGGACGTCCGGCCATCGCTCGATCTCCACTCGGTCGAGCATTCCCAGAACGAATTGACTTGGATCGACACCAACGCTGTCGGGCCCCAACGGAATCAGCGGCTCACCGTCCAGAATGTATTCCACCGACGTGGCGCCTCGTCCCCTGTAGCTCACCATCTCCGGTTGCATGAGCCAGCCGGAACGCCAGACGTAGGCGCCGGGCACTTGGTCCAGCAAGTCTCCCAGGGAGCCGGATCCACTCCACTCGAGGGAATCGCGTGTGAAGATCATTCGGGAATACGTCGGCTGAGGGGCGGCAGGCTCGATCCGCAGCATGACGGGAACCGTCTGCAGCGCCAGTTCGGAGACCTCGAGGAACTTGGCGGTCAGATCGACTTCTGGTGGCAGGGAATCCGTCTGGGCGGAGTCCGGCAATACCTGGCTTGTGGCCGTGGCGGCCAAACCGCCCAGCGCCACTAGTCCGAGCAAGATGCCCCGCTGAATGCGGTGCAGAAACCTAGGGTTGGCGGGCGAGCACAAATTCGCTGAACAGCCGTACGCCAACGCCGGTGGGCCCCTTCCCCGAAATGGGCGAGGCACGATCGGTATAGGCGGTGCCGGCGATATCGAGGTGAGCCCAAGGATACCCGTCGGCGAATTCCCGCAGGAACCACCCGGCGGTAATGGTCCCGGCAGGCCGGCCGCCCGAGTTTTTGATGTCGGCGATCTCCGACTTGATCTGATCGCGATACTCATCCCACAGCGGAAATGGCCACACCCGCTCACCAGACCGGGTCCCGGCTAGGCGTACCTCTTCGATCAGGTCATCGTCCGTCCCCATGACCCCCGAGGCGTTGTGACCCAGGGCCGTCACCACTGCCCCGGTTAGCGTGGCCGCATCGAGCACGCACGCCGGTTCGAACCGCCTGGCATACGACAGCGCGTCACTTAGAATAAGCCGTCCCTCGGCGTCGGTGTTGACGATCTCGATGGTCTTGCCCAAGTGGCTGCGGACCACGTCACCGGGCTTGAAAGCGGAACCGGAGGGCATGTTGTCGGTGGACGGAACCAAACCGATGACATGACAATCAGGCCTCAGTTTGCCCAAGGCCTCGAACGTCCCCAACACCGCCGCGGCCCCCGACATGTCGAACTTCATCTCTTCCATGTTTGCCGGCGGCTTGAGGGAGATACCGCCGGTGTCGAAGGTGACTCCCTTGCCCACCAGTACCACCGGCGGGCCATCGGCACCACGGTACTCCAGGACTATGAACCGGGGCTCCTCGACACTCCCTTGGCTGACGGCCATGAGCCCACCCAGCCCCTCCTTCTCGATACCCGCCCGGTCGAGGACCGTGACCTCGAATCCATGACGCTTGCCCATGTCGGTGGCCACGCCGGCTAGATAGCTGGGAGTACACTCGTTACCGGGGAGCATCTGGAGGTTCCTGGCTACCGTCTGACCCGCGCCGATGGCGGCTCCCACGCTGTGTCCAGTGGTGCTGGCCTCGGCGTCCGAGGGCACCAGGAGGTCGATTCGCTCGAGTTGCGGCTTTTTCTCGGTCGGGGGCTTCTTGAACTCGTCGAAGCGCCAGGCACCGAACAAGGCTCCTTCGATCACGGCCTGGGCGACATCCTCAGGAGAGAGACCGTTGGCGGCCTCCGCTGTGCAAACCACTGATGCCGAGGCCACGCCCATCCTGGCCGCCATCCTTGTGCCGACGGCGGCGGCGCGGCGCAGGGCGGCAAGGTTCAAGTCGCCGAGCTTGCCGGCTCCGGAAAGGAGCACACGCTCCTGGGGACCGGAGGGGTACAGCACTGCCGTCTGGTCGCGCTTGCCCTCGAACGCCGCTGCCCGGTACAGGCGTCCCACCGCGCCGCCGGTGGCATCGTCCAGTTGGGCGAGCGAATCAGGCTGGCCGCCCTTGGAGACTACCACGATCAACAGGGGTGTCTGGTGCGTGGCTGGGTCGGCGCTGATGACGGTGGTCTCAAGCGACATGAGGAAACCGGTCTTTATTGGTTGGGGAAACAGCCTGGCGACGCGGCTATCAAGCTAACGCCAACAGCTGCAATACGAAACGGCAAAAGCGCCCGGACAGGACCCCAGTTACCCGTCAGAACCCCTGCTCAGTTTCCATCCTTTGGAACCAGTTGACGGGCCTGGACCAACTCGGCCAACCTGGCGATGCGGGCCGCCTCGGCCCACAAGGCCTGATGACCGGCTGGCGTGAGCGTGTATCTCTTGCGCTGCGACTTGTCAGCCTTGGAAACACCCACCAGGCCCCGCCGTGACAATCGCTCCAGAGCGCCATACACAGTACTGGGTCCCATGATCGGTTCACCAACGGCGCTCTCGGCAACTGCGCGCATGACCGCGTATCCGTGAGCAGGCCCATCGGTGAGTGCCAGAAGGACATGAAAAACAACTGATGTGAGCGGCTGTAACAGGTTATGCGACATTAGCTTAACCTATGTCACCTCATGTAGTTTCTATATCCAAACTGTATTTCAGTTACGGTAGTACCGTCACTGGAATATGGTTCACTTCGCCACCAATAACAACAGTCCCATCTGCGGATTGATCAGGGCGCCTTGTCTCCCAACCCATCCGCGAGTTACTTGGGAACCCCTGACCTTCACCACGAACCAAACCGGGCACCATGTCCACCATCGCTCGAACTGCTATTCTCGCTCTCCTTTTCGGGTCCTTCCACCAATCCACCGCCTCGGGACAGGACTTGCCCCTGGCGCACGATTTCGTG
>CAXMUQ010000122.1:0-8156 GCA_964196605.1 uncultured Acidimicrobiia bacterium | reverse complement strand
GAGCGGGTGGCCATCGACCAGGTGGTTGGTTGGGTTCGCGATCATGTGTCTGGCTGAAATGGGGAAAGGGAGTAGGACGTAAGGCGGAGGGAACCCACGGGCGACGCGTGCGTCGCCCATCTCAACGGGTGTCCGGTGCATAGGCTCCGTGTAGTAGCCTATATTGCCAACATACCCCTTGGCCGACCGCCGACCCATCCATTACCGGAACCATCCCAATGGTATACAACACCATCACCAGCCTGAACGCCGCCGAAGTGCTGGCACGCGCCAAGCTGTTCTTCTCCGAACGCGTTACCGCTCACGCCGCATTCCCCGAGGTCGAGAGTCCCAGCCACGTCGTCCTCCGGGGGCAGGGGGGAGAAGAGGTGGTGGTGGCTACGTTCCCTGTAGACGAGGGAACCCGGGTTCGCGGATCCACGCTCCTGTTCGACCAGTCACTCGACCGATTTCTGTCGACCCTGCCGACCCCTGAGGAGTCCGCCGTATGAGCCACGCCATTCCTCTCCGGGTGATGGTGCACGAATCCTGGGACGATGTTTCGCTCGAGGCCTCGCCCGATTCCACGATTGGCGACCTCAAGCGTAAGGCGCTTGCGGCCACCCACTCGGCGCGTGACGCAGACGCCTACGAGGTGAAGTTTCGCGGTGCCCTGATGAGTGACGAGTCACAGACGCTGGCCACCGCCGGAGTGGTTCCCAACGCCCAACTGATCGTGCTCTCCAGGCGTCGCCAGCCAGTCAGGTAGGGATACCACAGCCATGTCTCGCGCACCCCGAACCCGCGCCCTGCTGGTGGTTGCGGTGGTCGTGTTGTTGTTGGATGCGGCCCTGCTAATCTTGGCGGGCGTGTGGACCGACCGGATGGGCCTGGTGGCCGGTGGAGCGGCTTCAGCCATCATCGCGGCCGTGCTGCTGTTTTCCTGGCGCCGTCATCTCAGACGCTTGGATGACATAACTGCGGCCCGACTGGACCTGAAGAACGAAGTGAAGGGGCTGGGCAAGCTCACCAGAGACGGCCAATGACCGCGGCCGTGTTCACCCACCCCGCGTGTACCGCGCACGATCCCGGGCCCGGGCATCCGGAACATCCGGCCCGTCTCACGGTTCTGCTGCAAGCGCTCGACCTGGCGGGCATTCCAGTCAAACAAGCGGCCCGAGGCGACACCGCCACCATCACCCCGGTTCACCCAGCAGACTATCTCGCAAAGCTCGAAGCCATCAGCGACGGGGGCGGCGGAGCTCTGACCCCCGACACCGCCATGAACGCATCGACGTGGCCCGCCATCATGGGCGCCATCGGTGCGGTTTCAGCGGCCGTTGATCACGCGCTCGGCGGGAGCAACGCCTTCGCCGCGGTGCGCCCGCCGGGACACCACGCGCTTCAGCGGGAGGCGATGGGGTTCTGCTTCGTCAACAACGTGGTGGTGGCGGCGCGCCGGGCTCAGGCGGCGGGTGTCGAGCGGGTGCTGATCATCGATTGGGACGTGCACCACGGCAACGGAACCCAGGCTCTGGTGGAACACGATCCCACTGTCCGGTTCGTATCGTTGCACCAATGGCCGTGGTATCCCGGTACCGGAGCGGAATCGGAACGCGGGGTCGGCAACGTGTTCAACGTGCCCCGCCCGCCGGGGCTTCCAGCCCAGCGTTACGTGGACGATTTGTGGCACGCGGTCACCCAGGCGATCGACGACTGGCAACCCGGCATCGTACTAGTCAGCGCCGGATTCGACGCCATGGCCGGCGACCCTCTTGGCGGCTTCACCCTGGAGCCACCCGACTACGCCGACCTGACCGGTAGAATCCGAACCGCCCTCCCCGAAGTGCCCATAGTGGGCCTCCTGGAGGGAGGCTACATTCCAGACCGAATCGCCGAGGGCGCCCTGGCACACTTCCACGCCCTCACCTAGCCACCAGCCACCAGCCACCAGCCACGAGCCACCATGCGCCTAGAATCCGAAATCCTGGCCCTTACGACCAAACATCCCTTCAACATCGCCCGCTGGGGCTCAAGCGAGTACCGCACCGTATTCGTCAGGCTGATCGACGACGACGGTTTAGAGGGCTGGGGTGAAGCGGCGCCGAACAAGTTCTATGGTGAGACGGCCGACACGGTCCTGGCGGCGCTCGAAACGTACCAGACCGCGCTGCCCGACAACCCGTTCGATCTCGAAGGGGCCGAGCGGACTTGGCTTAGGCTCATGGGCCGGAACGGTTCGGCCCGCGCAGCACTGTCCACCGCCCTGCACGACCTCGCGGCCAAGCGTCTAGGTGTCCCGCTGTACCAGATGTGGGGACTCAACCCCGCTGAAGCCCCCCGTTCGACCTACACCATAGGTATCGATACATCGGAGAAGATCAGGCAGAAGGTGGCGGAGGCGGAGCAGTATCCGATACTCAAGGTCAAGCTCGGGAGTGAACGCGACCGGGAAATCCTCGAGACCATCCGTGGCGCCACTGACAAGGAACTCCGGGTCGACGCCAATTGTGGTTGGACAGTCAAGCAAGCGGTAGCGATGCTTCCGATCCTGGAGGAATTCGACGTCACCGTACTCGAGCAACCGTTGGCCCCCAACGACATCGATGGGTTCTCCCAACTCACCAGCGTCTCCAGCATTCCCGTCATCGCCGACGAGAGTTGCGTCACCTCGCACGACATCCCCCGGCTGGTTGGCGCGGTGGACGGCATCAACATCAAACTGGCCAAATGTGGCGGCCTGCGTGAGGCGCTGCGGATGATCGCCATCGCCCGGGCACATCACATGATGGTGATGGTCGGTTGTATGGTGGAAACGTCACTCGCCATTACCGCCGCGGCCCACTTTACCCCGCTGGTCGACATTGTCGATCTCGATGGCGGCGCGCTCCTGGCCAGCGATCCGTTCCGCGGCGCCACCATAGACAACGGACAGGTCGAGTTGCCATCCGGCCCGGGGCTCGGCGTCAGCCGGGTATGACGGAGCAGTTTGCCGACGTAGTTCTACCGCTCCCGCTGGGCCAGTCTTACACTTATCGGATTCCAACCGCGCTCGGCGACCGGATCGTAGCCGGATCCCGCGTCGTGGTCCCGCTGCGCCGGCGTGAACTCGTCGGCCTTGTGGTCGGCACTACCGACGAAGCTCCACCCGCCACGGTACATCCCAAAGACATCCTCGGTGCACCCGACGCGGAGCCGGCGCTCTCCGGTCCCCTGTTGGAAACGGCCACGTGGATGGCCGGCTACTACGGTGCGCCGATTGGTTTGGCGATCAAGGCGGTGCTCCCCGGTGGCATGTGGGGGTCGTCCAAGGTGGTGGCCAAGCTGGTGGGCCGCGCCGGAGCCGCCGGCGGGCTAGCCGGCCAGATAGTCGATTTTCTGCTACAGAAGGGTGGGGAATCGAGCGTCGCAGCCTTGTCGCGGCGTTTCCGTCAACCGGTTTGGGGCGCGGTCGACCGGCTCGTTCGCATCGGAGCAGTGGAAACGGTCGTAGTGCCGCCGGCCACCGCCGCCCCGGGGACTACCGAACGGATTCTGGTTTTGGCGGGTGAACGGCTCACGCTGCTGGAACGGCAAGACGTGTTCGGGCGCAGCCCGAAGCAGCGGCAGTTGTACGAAACGTTGGAACAGCTGGGTGGTCAGGCGCCTGTTGCCCACCTGCGAGACCGCTTGACCATTAGCGACTCGGTAGTGAAGGGTCTCGTCGACCGGGGACTTGCTCGAATAGACACTACGGCGGCGCCGCGGGATCCGTTCGCGGTCGATCCGGGTACGCCTCCCCCAAAGACTTTGACCTCCCATCAATCGGCGGCGCTCGCGGCTATCGATCAGGTACCGGCGGAGGATGGCGCTCTCCTGGTTGGGGTGACGGGCAGCGGCAAGACGCTGGTTTACCTGGAGGCCATTCGGCGCCAACTCGAATCCGGGCGAGGCGCCATCATCCTGGTCCCCGAAATCGGGCTCACTCCCCAGACGGTCAGCCGAGTGCGGGGCGTTTTTGGCGACCAGGTGGCTGTGCTCCACAGTGGGTTGTCAGACGGCGAGCGGGCCGATGCGTGGCACAGTCTCAGGAGCGGGCAGCGCCGGGTGGCCGTGGGAGCACGATCGGCGGTGTTCGCTCCGGTTGCCGATTTGGGAACCATCGTCATAGACGAAGAGCACGAGGCCAGTTACAAGAATGGCGAAACGCCGCGCTACCATGCGCGCGAGGTGGCGGCCGTTCGGGCAAGACTCGAGGGTGCGCGCCTGTTGTTGGGCAGTGCTACGCCATCGATTGAGAGCGCGGCCGAGGTGGGAACACGGCTCCACCGTATCAGCTTGCCCGAACGGGTGGGCGGTCAACCCCTTCCGCCGGTCGAGTTGGTTGATATGCGATCGGCGGGACGGGCCAAGGATGCCGGGGCGTTCCCCTGGTCCACCAAGATGGACGATGCCGTTACCCAGGTCCTCGCCCGTAAGGAGCAGGGGCTCTTGCTGCTCAACCGTCGTGGGTTTGCCGCGTTTCTCCAGTGCCCCGGCTGCGGTCACGTGGTTTCGTGCGAGCGGTGCAGCATTTCGCTCACCGTTCACCGGACGCCTCCCCGGATGCGATGTCACTATTGCGACCACGACGAAGCGGTACCCGGCAAGTGCCGTGAATGCGCCAGCGACATGCAGCGCATGCGCGGGATCGGAACCCAGCAACTGGAGCATTTCCTCAGCGATCGGTTTCCTGACGCCCGGCTGGCCCGCATGGATCTCGATACCACCACCACCAAGTGGTCTCACCACCGGATTCTGGAACAGGTGGAGCGCCGGGAGGTTGACCTCCTCCTGGGAACCCAAATGATCGCCAAGGGCCTGGACTTTCCCAAAGTGACCCTGGTCGGCGTGGTCGATGCCGACACGGCACTGTACCTCCCGGACTTCCGGGCCGCCGAGCGCACGTTCCAATTGGTGGCGCAGGTTGCGGGGCGTGCCGGCAGAGGGCCAGATGGTGGGAGGGTCGTGGTTCAGACATATAACCCCGATCACTACGCCCTGACCCACGCCGCGGCGCACGACTCCGATGGTTTTCTCGAGGAGGAACTCGAGATCCGGCGGTCACCGCTCTATCCTCCCCATGTGTCGCTGGCAAATTTCCTCGTGTCCGGGGTGGTGGAACAGGAAGTAGCCAGGGAGGCGGATCGTCTGGCCAATTGGTGTCACGCGTTGGTGGAGGCGCGTGGCCTTCCGCTCACGGTGCTGGGCCCGGCGCCGGCCCCGTTGGCCAAGATCAAGGATCGATGGCGCTGGCACGTTCTGCTCAAGGGAGCGAGTTCGGAGATCGGCCGAGTTGTCCGGTTCGCCGCGGACCAGCTCCCGAGTGGGAAGAGAGTGAGGGTGATTGTCGACAGGGATCCGGTGTCGCTGCTTTGAGGCGGTCAGGCGGACGGGCGGATGCCCCGCCGCCCCGCTTCGGACTTGAGTCCGACCCAGTGCCCTCCTACCTTGCTGCATGCCTGAGACCAAATCTGCCTACATGGCCCCTGACTTCGGGGCGCCTCCTTTAGTTGACACGCCGCTGGCCACGTTCACCCCGCTGGCAAAAGATGGGGTGTTGCCCAAGGGTTTTTTCTCGACCTCGAATCTCCCCACTTTCGTTCGGCTGGAAAGCGGTTGGGTAATGCCCAGTCGGCCGCGGATGGACTGCGCCATTGTTCGGCGGGGTGGCGAGCTGGAAACCATCGAACCGCGAAAGCTCAGAGTTGGAGACCTGGTGGCCCTTGGGATGACTGAGGATGGCACGGAGGGGATTCTGGTGCACGCCGAGGGATTCCTGGCACCTCACAGCCCCAACGAATTCCGCTTCATGTCCACCCCCGTGAGCCGTGAGCGGCCGATCAACTACGAGTTGTTGGCGAGCCGGCTGGTGGAGGAGCGAGATCGGGGCGGATACTTGTTGTGGGTACCTGGGCCGGCCCTGGTCCACTCGCGGGCTCGCTCCGATTTAGAGTGGTTCATTCGCAACGGATTCGTCCAGGCAATTCTGGCGGGCAACGCCTTGGCGGTGCACGATCTCGAGTCGGCCATGTTCGGTACGGCACTGGGCATGACCGACACCGGGGACCATGAGGACGGCGGTCATGGGCTGCACATGCGGGCCATCAACAGAATTCGCGATGCCGGTTCTATCGAGGCCGCTATCGAGTCGGGGCTGGTTTCGTCGGGCATCATGCACACTCTGGTGACCGAGCAAGTGCCCTACGTTCTGGCGGGCTCCATTCGTGACGACGGGCCGTTGCCCGGTGTGATTACCGATGCCCTGGACGCGCAGGACGCCATGCGCGAACATACGGTCAAGGCTACCGGAGCCGTCTTCGTCGCCACGGCGCTGCACGCGATCGCCGTCGGCAACATGTTACCGGCGTTTCACACCCGTTACGAAGGGGTCCCGGCCAGTTTGATGACCATCTGCGTGGACCAAACCGAATTCGTGGTCAGCAAGCTGAAGGACCGGGGAACCCATCAGGCTTACGGTGTAGTGACCAACGCGCAGGATTTCATGCACGTGCTCAGAAGGTTCACGGAATTATGTATCCAGAGTTGACCCTCAACGAACCCGGCGTCAGTCCCGGCTGGAAACGCCTGGCTCAGGTTGTGACCGAACGAATGTCGTTGGACACCCTCGATGGCATTTGGGTGTTCCGCCCGCTCCGTATCGGAAAGAAGGAGTGGGGTACCGCCATTCTGGCTTTGGCCGAGGACGATCGCTACCGTATCTTCACAGCCCAATACCAGCACACCATCAAGGGCAAGGAACGCGGCGCCTTCACCGTGGCCATAGAGGAAGTCGGCAGCGGCCCTACCGAGACCCTGGATGTGTTGGTGGCCGCCGTGCCCAAGCGAACCGACGAAGACTCTCCTGTTCGGATCCCCCTTACGGCATGGTATCTCGAAGAGGACGCCGAAGATGGCTCGCCTGAGCTCGCGTGAGCGGGCCGATCTGGTAGACCGCTTCCGGCAATACCTTAAGGATCACCGGCTTCCCCGCACCCGACAACGTGACCGTATCGCCGGGATAGTCATCGGCTCCGAGTCGCACCCGTCGGCGGCCGATATTCAGCGGACCTTGGCGGAAGGCGATGACCGGGTAGGGACCGCCACCGTGTATCGAACACTGGAACTTCTCATTGCCAGCGGACTAGTACGGGGACACGACTTCGGCGAGGGCTTCAAGCGCTACGAGGCCACCCCGACGCAGCAGGGCCACGAGCACCTGATATGCGTCCGGTGCGGCACCGTAGTCGAGTTCACCAACGACCGCCTGGAGCGGATGTTGCCCATCATCTCCGATGAACACTCGTTCGTCCATCAACGGCACCACGTGGAGATCTACGGATTGTGTAGCAAGTGTAGGAAACACGACATGGAATTGTGAGGAACGGTTTGGTAGTCATCGGCGTTGGATGACATGGAGCCTGGAAACCAGAAACCAATAATTTGCAGTTGGAGCCCGACATGACCCTCCCCACCCCGCACTTCGCACCCCGCACCCGATAAGTGTCCGATTCCGCCAGTCTCGGCCTGTTCGTGGCCTTCGCCGCCGGTGTGTTGAGCTTCCTCTCACCCTGCGTTCTACCGTTGGTCCCGTCCTACCTCGGTTTCATAACCGGAATGAGCATCGAAGAGATGTCCGGCCGGCGCCGTGTCGCCATGGTGCACTCGAGCCTGTTCGTGCTCGGTTTCTCAATTGTGTTCATCCTGGTGGGATTGAGTGCCACGGCGCTGGGACGGGCGCTGAACTTCAACTCAGTGTGGTTGGCCCGAGCCGGCGGGGTCATGATCATTCTGTTCGGGATCTACCTGCTGGGCATTGTCAGGATCCCGTGGCTGGAACGCGAACAGCGACTCCACCTGGAGAACAAACCGCTGGGGTACCTTGGGTCCGTAATCGTGGGAATGGCGTTTGCCGCCGGCTGGACGCCCTGTATCGGCCCAGTCCTTGGTGGCATACTGACCCTGGCATCGACCCAGCAGGACCTGTCCCGCGGCGCCCTCCTGCTGGCCGTGTACTCCGCTGGCCTGGCCGTGCCTTTTCTGATAACCGCCTGGGCCGTCGAATCGTTCTTCGATTGGTTCAAGTCGTTCCGTCGCTACCTGCCATTCGTGCAGAAGGCCAGTGGAGCTCTACTAATAATGGTCGGTGTGCTCTTGGT
>CAXMUQ010000121.1:0-7831 GCA_964196605.1 uncultured Acidimicrobiia bacterium | reverse complement strand
CTTGCCTGTTGCCGCGCAGGACATGGTTTATCGCATCCCGATCAGCGGCGTCATCGAACTCGGCTTGGCGCCTTTCGTGGCCCGGGCGGTCGGGGAGGCGGAGGCGGCGGGGGCTGTCGCTATTATTCTCGATCTCGATACCCCCGGCGGCCGGATCGATGCGGCGGAGCAGATAGCCGACGCGATACGCCGAACCGATCTCGCTGTTTACGCATTCGTAAATCCGAGGGCCTACAGTGCGGGTGCCCTCATTGCGCTTGCCAGTGATGGCATCTACATGCGTTCCGGGGCGGTCATCGGCGCAGCCACGCCGGTCGATGGTGAGGGCACCAAGGCATCGGAGAAGATCGTCTCAGCCATGCGGGCCGAGTTCAGGGCCCTGGCTGAGGAACACGGGCTCGATCCCACGGTGGCCGAGGCCATGGTGGACGAGTCGATCGCCATACCCGGCGTGGTGGAAGAAGGGCAGCTCCTCACGCTGAGCACCGAGGAGGCGGTTGAGTTGGGTTTCGCCCGTGCTCAGGTGGCGGACGAGGCCGATCTCCTTACCAGGGTCGGCCATGCCGGAGCGGTGGTGGTCCAGCCGGGGATCAACTGGGCCGAGCGGTTGGTGCGGTTCCTGACGAGCCCGCTGGTGCAACCTCTCCTGCTGTCATTGGGGATGTTGGGTCTGGTGTTCGAGATCAAGTCGGGTGGCTTCGGTTTGGGTGGCGTAGTCAGTCTCGGCGCCCTCAGTTTGTTTTTCGGTTCCAACCTGTTGCTGGGATTGGCCGGCATGGAAGAAATCATGTTGCTTGCAGCCGCCATGGTGGCCCTCGGCGTCGAGGTGTTCATCCTGCCGGGATTCGGCATCGCCGGGGTACTGGGCCTGTTGTTGCTCGGCGCGGCCTTCGTGCTGGCCATGGTGGGCAACGTCCCCACTATGGCGGACTTCACCCAGGCGATCGCCGTGGTCGGAGCCAGCGTGGTGATTACCATTGCCGTGGCATACGCCTGGCTGCGGCACCTACCCTCGAGCAACCGGTTCAAGGGCCTGATGTTGAAGAAGGGACTCGACAAGGAGACCGGTTTCGTCTCGGCGCCGGAACGCAACGACTTGGTCGGGTTGGTGGGCACGGCGCTCACCGACCTCCGGCCAGCTGGCACGATCGTCATCGGTGAGGAGCGGATCGACGCGGTAACCGAAGGGGAATTCCTGTCGCATGGCCAGCAGGTCAAGGTCCTGCGCTCCGACGGGTACCGGCACGTGGTGCGGTCCGTCGACAACGACACCTAGAGCATCAACGCGAGGTTTACTGTGGAAGACATCGGACAACTTGGCCCAGCGCTGTTCTTCATGCTGATTTTCTTCGGCATCATCCTTCTGGTCACCTTCTTCCGATTCGTGCCGATTGGTCTGTGGATCACGGCTCTGGCATCGGGCGTCAAGGTTTCGCTGATGCAGCTCGTCGGTATGCGATTCCGCAAGGTGGTTCCGTCCGCCATAGTCAATCCGCTCATAGCCGGGGAGAAGGCGGGCATTTCACTCCCGGTCGATGCTCTCGAGGGACACTACTTGGCCGGCGGCGACGTGAGCCGGGTGGTGAACGCCCTCATCTCAGCCGACAAGGCGGGCATTGCTCTCGATCTCAAACAGGCCACGGCCATCGACCTGGCAGGGCGCGACGTGTTCGAGGCGGTGCAGGTTAGCGTCAATCCCAAGGTCATCACCACACCCAAGGTGGCGGCCATGGCCAAGGACGGCATTCAGTTGCTGGCGGTGGCGCGCGTTACCGTGCGGGCCAACATCAACCGGCTGGTGGGTGGCGCCGGCGAGGAGACCATTCTCGCGCGGGTCGGCGAGGGCATCGTGAGTACCATCGGCTCGGCGGATTCGCACAAGCGGGTGCTGGAGAACCCCGACGCCATCTCCCAGACCGTGCTCGCAAAGGGCCTGGATTCCGGTACGGCGTTCGAGATCTTGTCTATCGACGTGGCTGATGTCGACGTGGGCAAGAACATCGGGGCGGAGTTGCAGACCGATCAGGCCGAAGCCGACAAACGGATTGCACAAGCCAAGGCGGAGGAGCGGCGAGCCTTGGCTGTGGCCAAGGAGCAGGAGTTTGTGGCCGAGGCCCAACAGCAGCGCGCCAAAGTGATCGAAGCCGAAGCGGAAATCCCGCGTGCCATTGCCCAGGCGTTCCGTGATGGCAACCTGGGTATCATGGATTACCAGAAGTACCGCAACATCCAGTCGGACACCTCCATGCGCAACAACATTGCCGGCAAGAGCGACAAGCATGGTGGGGTCGAATAGCTGATGGATAATTTCGGCGGCATCGCCATCCTCGTCCTGATCTGGATCGTCGGGGTCGTCTTCGACAAGAAGAAGAAGGAGGAGCGGCGGCGCAGGCAGATGGCCCAGCAGAGCCCGCCGACACCGATCGAGGTCGAATCGGTCAGCGCCGGGCCGCGAGCGGGGCTGCCCGACGCCTCGCAGCGCGAGGGCAGCAAGCTCGAGCAAGTGTTGCGGCAGTTGAACCCCGAGCTGGCGGCACGGGCGGATCAGGCCTTGGCTCAGTCAGGCCAACAGGCGCCAGCCGAAGGCAAACCGGAAGTCATAGTCCGGCCGGCGGTAGAACCGGCCATTGTCGCCGATGACTCGGACGACTTCATGGCCAAGGCCGAGCGGGCCATTGCCCGGCGGCGGAGTGTGGCCGAGGAATACAGCCGAGGCCGCACCGCGCAGGACCACTCGGAGTTTCATCAGGCGGCGCGCCGCCCCGTTGCACTCGAGGTGGAGAGTCTTCCCGACGAGGCCCCATCCCTCGAACAGGCCGTCATCTGGCGTGAGATCCTGGGGCCGCCGAGGGCGATGACGATCGACGAGATGTGATGCTGGTTGGAGCCACGTAGGGCGACGCATGCGTCGCCCCTACGTCCCTTGGCCACCTTCACCAACCATACAACCCCGCATACACCTCCCTATTAGCCTGCACGATCTTCACGTAGTTCCGTGTCTCCCGATACGGAATCCGCTCTACGAACAACTCAGGGTCCTCGACACCGGCGCGGCGTTGCCAGCGGCGCACCCGGCTGCCGCCTGCGTTGTAGGCTGCCAGGACGAAGTTCGGATGGCCATAGCTGTTGATGAGATTGGCCAGGTGGGTGGTGCCCATCTCCAGGCTGACGTCGGGTTCGTACAGCAGTACCGGATCCCACAGCGGATAGCGCTCCCGCCGGGCGATGTTGGAGCCGGTGCCTGGCATGATTTGCATCAGGCCCCTGGCTCCGGCTCGCGACGTGGCACTGGGATCGAAATTCGATTCTTGGCGGATGAGCCCGGCGATGAGCGCTGGATCGACGTCGCGTTCGTTTGCCAGGTTCAACAGTGCGTCGGGGCGCAGTACCGGGTACAGGAGAGTCAGCAACGTATGGTCGCGCTCCGCGCCGAGTGCCAACGCTCGGGTGGCCAGTCGGAGGGCCTGGGCCGGTTCACCGTGCCGGCGGAAGGCTACCGCGGTTTCCACTAGCCGGTCGGCGGTGTCCCGGGCCTGCCGGATCAGGTCGGCCTCCTCCAGCCGGGCCTCGGCGTAGAGCCCAAGTTCGCGCAACACCTCCATGCGGCCGATGGCCGAATCGATGCTGGCGCGGGAAGTGACTACCGTCCCGGCTGGAATGCTGGGTGCGGAAATATTCAACCGGCTGCGCGACAGTCCCGCATAGTAGCCGGTTGCGTCGCGCCTGAGACTGACCCGCCAGCGGGCTTGCGCGGCGTCCTCATCGCCAAGGCGGGACCACGCCCGGCCGCTCCAATAGAGCGCAGCGGGGAGGATTCGATCATCGGGATGAAGCAATACCAGGGTGTCCAGTTCCGCTGCCGCGGCCGTGACTTCATCGAAACCGATGGCGATGAGCGCCGCTCGGTAGCGGGCCAGGGCAGCCAAGCGTACCTGGGGTGCACGTGCCACGCCGGCGAGGAGAATACGGCGCGCATCGCGCTCGTTGCGGGCGTCGGAGGCCAGGTCCGCCAGCAGGAGAGTGGCTTCCATCGCCGCTGGTTCCTGGGGGAAGTCACGCTCCAGCGCCTGTAGTCGTTTTCGGGTGCCGCCGAGCCGGCCACGCAAACGCGCCATCGCCTCCTCGTACCTCGCTTGGGCCACCAGGGTAGGGGAGCCATCGACCGCGGCGAAGGCTCGCGCCGCCGGCCGGAAGAACCGCAGCGACGCCAGCGACTTCCCGTAATTGAAGCGGTCGCGGTCGGTGCCTAGGCCACCCTCCAGGGCGCGCTTGTAGGAGGCCTGGGCGGCGGAGTACAGCCGGCGGGCGTAGCACAGCCGGGCGATCAGGAGTTCCTCGTCGGCCGGGAGCGGTCGCAAGCCGGTGATCAGCTGTACCGCGAACGAGAACTCGACGTGTTGGGGCTGGTCACGAATGAATTCCATCAACGCCGACTTGGCCGCCGCTGTGTCGGCGGAATCCGCCGCCAGCCGGAGCGAGATGGCCGAAGCCATGGCCGGCCAGCCGGCATCGAGATAGGCTGAGGCGGCTTGGGTCGAATCGGCTTGGCGTAACAGCGCCCGGGCGTTGATGAGTTTGGCTCGTTGGCGGGCGAGGGGGTGAACGATTTGCCGCAAGAGCAATCGGCGGGCAGAGTCGTCGGCCGTCACCGTCGCGGCGCGGAGCAAAAGCCAGTCTCCGGACCCCCCCCACTCGGGAGCAGCCCGCTCGAAGGCGTCGGCAGCGGAGCGGTCGTCGCCCAGGGATTGGTAGGCCAAGCCTTGCTGGACCAGCGCGGTTGCGTACTGCCTGCTACCTGGTGCGGCGTCCCGCACCGAGACCTGCGCCAGCAACAAGGCCCGTTCGGGCTCCCCCTCTTCCAACTCAGCGCGCACCAGTAGGCGCCTAGCCTCGGCTCGCAGGTCCCCGTTGTCGAACTCGTGCCCGGTGAGGAGGGCCATGACCTCGGAAGCGCCGCCCCAGGCGTCGGCCGCTCGGGCCGCCAGCAGGATGGCTTCGTCGCTCCTCGCGGTGTGGTCGGCAAGGATGGGAGCCAACTCCAGGGTGGCCCGCCAGGCTAGCCCTCGATCGAGCGCTTGTCCGGCCGCGAACAACTCTGGGGGTAACGGGAAGCTGACCGCGGCGCTCGGCGGCCGCACGCCGACGATCCGGTCGGGCGGGCCCTCCGGGGACTCGGGCGGCTGGCAGGCCACGAGTCCGGTGCCGAGGGCGACGATAATGAGTGAAAGGGTGGAGGTCCTCATGGTTGTAATGTAGGTGCAAGGCTGATGCCGGGCGTAGGGGGATTGGCGGTCGGCTGGCGGCGGGGGGAGGGTTGGGTTGGCTCCCGTTATGTGGTGTTCGTGGCTATCTTGCAGCCCCGGCGCCCGAGTGGCGGAATTGGTAGACGCGCACGACTCAAAATCGTGTTCCTTCGGGAGTGAGAGTTCGAGCCTCTCCTCGGGCACTGCAAACACCGCAACAACTTAGGGCCACCTCGGTCACCCCCACGCAATCACCAAACCCGGTCACTATGACCGAACTATGACCAACGGCTTGGCGCTCCTAGCGGACCGCTCCCGGCCGATGAGGGTTGGTTGAGGCTTCCTCACCAGATTCATCGGTATGACCATTGAGGAATACCCGTATCTGGCCCAGTTGTCCGTACCTGACCGGCTTCGGCTTGCGGCCTATGAAGCGAGCGACCGCGGAGTACCGGAAATCCACGTCGGGGTCATTCTGGACGTTCCTGAGGGGCTTGAGAGACTAATCGACCTTGAGGGGCGGAACGCGGGTCCAACCGGCAGCCCCACCCCGTAGCCCTGAACCCTTCCGAGCCCCATATTGGACCCGATGCCTTCCTCACTCGATGACCTGAGAGCCGCGCTGGCCGGCCGCTACGAAATCGAATCCGAACTCGGTCAGGGCGGCATGGCCACGGTCTACCTGGCCGACGACCTGCGCCACGAGCGCAAGGTGGCCGTCAAGGTGTTGCGTCCGGACCTGGCGGCCGCCCTGGGTGCCGAGCGGTTCCTGCGCGAGATCAAGATCGCCGCCAACCTGACCCACCCCCACATCCTGCCGCTGCACGACTCGGGCGAGGCCGAGGGCTTCCTCTACTACGTCATGCCCTACATCAAGGGCGACACGCTCAGACAGCGCATAGAGAAGGAAGTTGAGCTGCCGGTGGCGGAGACGGTGCGCGTCATCCGCGAAGTGGTCGACGCGCTGGCGTTCGCCCACTCGCAGGGAGTGGTGCACCGCGACATCAAGCCGGACAACATCATGCTGTCCGGCCGTCACGCCATGGTGATGGATTTCGGCGTGGCCAAGGCGGTCAGCGAAGCCACCGGCCGCAATGCGATCACGACCGCCGGCGTGGCCCTCGGCACACCAACCTACATGGCCCCGGAACAGGCCACAGCCGACCCCCACGTAGACCACCGGGCCGACATCTACGCCGTCGGCGTCATGGCCTACGAGTTGTTGGCCGGACGCACCCCGTTTCAGGGGGCCACTCCCCAGGCCGTGTTGGCCGCCCACGTCACCGAGGAAGCCGAGCCGGTGTCCAAGCACCGCGACCACGTGTCCGGCGAATTGGAAGCACTGGTGATGAAATGTCTGGCTAAGAGGCCGGCCGACCGGTGGCAGAGTGCCGACGAATTGCTGCCGCAGCTGGAAGCCCTCCTCACGCCGAGCGGCGGGATGACTCCGGCCACGACGAGGCCACTGACGGCCCTTGCTACCACTCGCCGCAATTGGCCCAAGGTAGCGCTTTCGGTCACCGGTGTGGTATTGCTGGGGTGGCTGGCGACGAATGTGATCGGCGAGGACCAGTTAACCGTAACGGTACTGAGCAACCGTCAGGTCACCCGAGCATCGGGTCTCGAAATCGATCCGGCGATTTCCCCTGACGGACGCGAGGTGGCATACGTGGCGGGGCCACTCGGCCGGACGAAGGTATTTCTCCAGGATACCGAAGGCCGCAATCCGTTCCCGCTCAGTGCCGACGTCGAGGGCTCCCACCGCGGGACGACCTGGACACCGGACGGACGGCGGATCGTGTTCACGCAAGAGTTGGGTGCGCGAAACAGGGTCGTGACCGTTTCGCGCACTGGGGGGCAGGTCGAAGCCTTCACAACGGGCCACACTTCGCGGCTGGCGATTTCTCCGGACAACGAGTGGATTGTCCGGTTGGGTACAACGTCGATCTCTCTAAGTTCAATCGCCGGCGACTCGACGATCGTCCTGACCGACCGGCCGGGATTCCTGGTGCATTCCCCCGCTTGGTCACCCGACGGTGCTTTCATCGCCTACGTTGAAAACAACCCTAATTGGACTACTACTAGACAACTCGGTAACGCGGCTCCCAGTCAAATCCGAGTGATTCCGGCTCGCGGGGGAGAGCCAGTTCAGATTGCGGGTGGAGGGAGCATGAATGTCTCGCCCGTATGGCTACCCGACGGCCGACACTTGTTGTTCATTTCTGACCGGGAGGGATCGCGGGACATTTATCTGCAACCTGTCAGTTCGAGCGGTGTAAACGCCGGGGACGCAATTCGCGTTACCACGGGCGTCGGCGCGCATTCGCTTTCCATATCGTCAGACGGACGCACCGTCGCCTACTCAGCGTTCAGCTTCTCCCGCAACATCTTCAAGCTCCCGATTCCGGCAAGCGGATCGATTTCGAACAATATGACCTGTGGAACTTTCCCTCCATGCAGACCTACATCCACGTCAACGATATCGATGTGGTCCAGGCGCGGCTGACCTACACCAACGCGCCCTTACTGGAGAAGATGAACGTTCACATCGTCGAGGAAGACCCCGAGCCGGACCTGAAGGAAGTTGA
>CAXMUQ010000120.1:0-3206 GCA_964196605.1 uncultured Acidimicrobiia bacterium | reverse complement strand
GCCCCACGAGAGGACGACTGCCAGATAGACCAGCTGGATCAGGAAAAAGCCGAATAGAAGGCCAGCGATGATGGCGAGCCACACTAGAAGGCCCACAGCCACATTCACCCTTTCGTTAGGTCCCTCGCCCATGAGCTTGTTAGACTCAGCCGACGGATGTGCCAGTCGGTCGTTCTTTCACACGAGTTCGCCACGCTCAGAATCTTGCTGCACGCGAGAGCTCTCCGATGAGTGCCGTCGTGAGCGGCATGGTGGATCATCAAACCACCTAGAAGCCAAGCGCCGACGCTAAGACTAAACCCAATGAACTACGATCGCACGTGACTGCCCGATATCACCCTCGTGCCCGGCATGCCCGGGTGCCCCCTCCGGGAATTACCATCTGCCAGGCAAATTCGCCCGAACTTTGTGGTGGCCCTCCTCCCAACAGCCTGAGCATTTCACTCAACGTGGTCCCTTTGCTGCATCCCGGGCCCGCCGTGGGATGAGGTTCGGCCTAGATCAGCCTGGACCGAACGGCGATGTATCGGCCGCATAAGCCATTGCCGATTGTGTCGTTAGGTAGGTGGCGGACTCGCATTCGACACCGTGAAGCGCAGCACCCACCGACCGACATGGTGTATGGATGAACGGGGTATGATGCAACTCGGGTAGGCACAGCGCGATAGCTGGGATGGTCCAGGAACACGTCGGGCCGCCGAACAATTAGGTTCTACACACTGGGCCGTAGTGGTGAACCCAGAAGAGCCGCAACATTCGTTTGGAGACGTGACACATGTCGGAAATTGGATCTCTACTAGACCACAGATCTCTTTTGCACGCCACCGCCCTATCGCTGGTTGTGGCCTGCAGTAGTACTACCGACGCGAATTCGCCGCCACCACCACCACCAGGCGTTGCCACAGTCGAGGTGTCGCCACCCACCGCGACGCTGACCACCAGCACCACCATGCAACTCGCAGCCACGGCACGAGATGCGACCGGCACAGAAATCACGGGAGTGCAAATCGCCTGGTCCAGCGAAAACACCGAGGTAGCAACCGTCTCCGGGACCGGACTCGTCACCGCCGTTGCCGCCGGTCAGACATCGATCAGCGCGCTGACCGCAGGCGTAACCGGCACCGGGGCGGTGACGGTCGTCGCGCCTGGCAACGCGACCATTGTACTTCAGCCTGGCACGATGTACCAAACCATGCTCGGCTGGGAAGTGGCCGCGGACTTGGCACAGCGTGACAGTGACACCTATGTCTACTTCAAGGATGAAGTCTTTGATCGCCTGGTGAATGAACTGGGTATCAACCGCCTGCGCGCCGAGCTACACGCCGGTATGGAAAATCCGGTCGACTACTATGCCCAGTGGCGGGCCGGAACGATTTCTGAGACGACCTGGAAGGCCAACAGAAGAATAATCATCAATGACAACGCCGATCCGAACGTCATCAACCCGGCAGGATACTCTTGGGCATGGCTGGACGAAGACGCGGTGAACATGTGGAATCCGATGAAGGCATTGGTCGAGGCCAATGGGGAATCGCTCTACATCAACCTGTGCTTCATAGATTTTGGTGGATTGGATCACGTACTAAAGTCTGATCCGGCTGAGTATGCGGAATTTATCCTCGCGTCCGTCCAACACATTCAGTCAACCTATGGGTGGGTGCCGGATGCAATCGAGATGATTCTAGAGGCAGATCTAGCAGGATATAGCCCCGCTCATGTCGGTCGAGCAATAGCGGCAACCGAAGCCCGACTGTCGGCAGCCGGGTACACCGGCATGGATTACATCGCTCCCTCGGTCACTAACGCCAGCAACGCCCCAAGCTACTTCGATACGATCGTCAGTCAGCCCGGGGTGCCGAACCTCATCTCGGAACTTTCGTACCACCGCTATGCGGGTGCAAGCACCGCCACGCTCCAAGCGATTGCCGGCAGGGCAGCGGCGTACGGTATCCAAACCGCCCACCTGGAATACAGGAGTGACTATCATGACCTTCTGGAGGATATCACCACGGGGATGAACTCTTCCTGGGCACAGTTTACCATGGCCGCCGGCCTGAATTCGACCGGTCAAACTGACAACGGTGGGAAGTACTATGTGGTCAATGACGCCAACCCCTCGAGCCCCGTCGTCAGCATGGGGTGGCGGACACCGTTCCTGCGTCAGTACATGTACTATGTGCGGCGGGGAGCGGTGCGGATAGGTACCACCAGCCAGTCGGGCGCGCTCGAACCCGTGGCCTTCATTAACGCCGACGGTCGCTACGTGGTGGTCGTCAGCGCTGCCTCAAGCCAGGGCTTTACCGTAGGAGGCCTCCCAGGAGGGATTTACAGCATCAGCTACAGCACGGACACCCAGTCCAACGTCGACCAAGCCGACGTCACCATCACCGCCGGCACCTCCCTCTCGGCCACCATCCCCGCGGGCGGAGTCATCACCATCTACGGCAAGTAGGAATCGCCGCGACGGACGGAGCTTCGCCGGGAATCAGCCCAGTCAGGCCGCCTCGCCGGCGGTGGAGGGACCCGCACTCGATCGCGGAACCCCGACCCTCCAGATGGCCACGACTAGGATTCCAGCCAGCGCCAGTAGCGCCATCGGTACCAGGGGGCCGCCCATGGGGTAGCCCTCCGGGAGCGTGGCGCGCAGAACTGCAAACCACGGGAATTGGATCCCGTTCGACAGGACCTCACGCCACGATTCCGGTACCGGCTCACGGACCATGGCTATTACCCAGGAATTGAGCAGCACCGGGATGGCCAGCGCCCACAGCCACCTTCGTGGCATGCGGGCAAGATGGTCGCTCGCCGCAAGGAACATGATGGGTACGACCGGAACGAGGTAGCGGAACCCACTGTTGAACTGAATCCGGGAGTATTGGTTGGCCGCACAAAACGTGAGCAGCGACAGGAACAGCACGGCTGCAAATACCCGCTCGGGACGCGGGAGAATCAAATCCTCTCGACGATAGAAGACGGCGGGTACCAGGCCCAGCATGAGCAGCGGGCCGTAAAGGAACATCCCATACGACGGGTCGAAGAGATTCAGCAGGTACAGATCGGGTGAGGGCCAGGTGAACCCCCGCATGCCTTCGGTCGAATACGGGTTCCGAAATTCCCCGAAGATTTGCATGTCGGTGACGTCCGGCATCCAGAACTGTCCCGGCAGAAACGGGTTGCCAAACATGGCCCACTGGCTGTACCAAAGA
>CAXMUQ010000119.1:0-7229 GCA_964196605.1 uncultured Acidimicrobiia bacterium | reverse complement strand
AACACACGCTCGACCACATGGATGGCCACTGCGATGATGACGATGTAAACCGTGGCCAGCTCGATCATGAACTTCCACCCAAGCGCCATCACCTGATCGTAGCGGAACCGCGGTAGCGTCCACCGAATCCACATGAACAGCACGAGAAAGAAGAAGGTCTTCGCCAGGAACGCCAGGCCCGTCGCCGCCACGATCAGGAACGAGCCGCCGGCATTGTCCCATGAGGTAAGCGGGATGTCCCAACCTCCGAAGAACAACGTCACTGTCATGGCCGAAATGGTGATCATGCCGGCATACTCGGCGATGAAGAACATTGAGAACTTCATGGCGCTGTATTCAGCGTGGTACCCCGCCACCAGCTCCGACTCCGCCTCGGGCATGTCGAAAGGCAACCGATTGGTTTCCGCAAATCCCGATACCAGAAAGACGAAGAAGGAGAGGAACAGCGGGAGGACGTACCACATCCCTGTTTGTTGTTCGGCGATGATGGCTGTGAACGAAACGTTTCCGGACAATAACAACACCGGAATCAGAGACAGCCCCATCGCCAACTCGTAGGATACCATCTGGGCACTGGCCCGCAGCCCGCCCAGCATGCTGTACTTGCTGTTGGATGACCAGCCAGCGATCACGATTCCGTACACTCCCACCGAGCCGATGGCCAGCACGAACAGGTAGCCCACCGGAAGATCGGCCACCACCATCGGCATCAGCCCCTGGTGTACGAATCGACCCAACAGAGGAAGGGTGAAGTCAAATGTCAGAGCCCACGGCGCGGCGAACGGGATGACTCCCGACAACATCATGGCCGGTATGAACGCCATGGCCGGAGCCAGCGTGAAGAGGATGGGGTTGGCTTTCGCCGGCATGACCTCTTCTTTCAAGATGTTCTTCAGGCCGTCGGCTGCAGGCTGAAGCAGACCACCGGGCCCCGTCCGATTGGGACCGATCCGGTTTTGAATCCAGGCAGACAGTTTCCGCTCCAACAGAGTGAGGAGCGCCACGCTCACTATCACCACGCTGAACACAACCAGCATCTTCAGCACGCTGAGTAGCAGAAAACCCTTCATGTCCGGCGTCACGACCCTACCCCGCTGGCCTCGGCCGGAACCACCGGCCGACCGATGAAACCCATAGCCTGATGCGTAAGGCCGGACAGTGCCGGGATCGACTCGCCCAACATGACCATGGCGTCGTTGGCCGTCTCTGGGATGGTACGCTCATCGGCCAGACGGCCCGCGGCTTCACCGGCTACCCACCACGCCGGCCGCGCCATGCCCGGAGGCGCCTTGGCCTGGCGGTACACCTGGGCCCGGTTGTCACGATTGATGTAGGTGCCGTGTTCCTCGGCCATCGTGGTTATTGGCAGCACCACGTCGGCCGATTGATAGGCCTCGTGATCGACGGTTCCAAGAACGATGACCGTTCCCGCCGTCCGAATTTCGACAAACGCTTCCGGCGACAGTTCCTCGTCCACAACCACCACGACCTGAGCCGAGCGGGCCTGGCTTAGCGCATCGTCCCATGCGCCGGTGTAGCCTGCCAATCTGGCCCCGGAGACGTTGGCGGCGCGCTCTTCCCGCAAGGCCAGGTTCGCAATACCGGGGAGCGGAGCCTCGGGCCCCGTCGGAACCCTTACCGCGGCGACCAGGTCAAAACCGTCGAGCAACCGGTGAGCCATGCCGAGCGATTCCGTGGAGGCGTCGGCCGAAGCGAGGATCACGGCCTTGCCGTCTGCACCGCGGAGGGTGTCGGCCACCCGGTCGAGAGCGCTGTCCCAATCGACGGCCTGGAGCTTGTCCCCGGTCCGGATTAGGGGAGCTTCGACGCGATCCCCGCGGTTCATCCAGCGGTAGTGCTGGCGCCCGGTTTCGCACATGAAGTGCCGGTTGACATCCATGTTGGGCCGCGGCCTCAGGCGCACCACCACGTTGTCACGGGTATCGATGGTCATGTTGCAGCCCTGGGAACACCCGGGACAGATGCCGGCGGTCCGGTCGAGGTCCCAGGCGCGGGCCTTGTGCAGGAAGTCCTTGGAGACCAGCGACCCAACCGGGCACAGGTCCACCACATTCCCGGCCCATTCGTGATCGAGCGTGGCGTCGGGGAAGATGCCGATGTAGGCCCGGTCGCCTCTTTCGGACACGTTCAGTACCGGTTCCTCGGCCACCGATTCCATGAAACGGACGCAGCGAGTGCACAAAATGCAGCGATTCGGGATATAGAGGACGTCGGGACCGAAGTCCTCCACCGGATTGAACCGCTTGGCGTAGTCGGCGTAGCGGGTACTGGCCCGGCCCTCCTGGAAGACGTAGTCCTGCAGTTCGCACTCACCGGACTGATCGCAGATGGGGCAATCGAGTGGGTGGTTGATCAGCAGGAACTCGAGCACGCTTTCGCGAGCCTTCAGCGCCGCGTCGCTATTGACGTGGACCACCTGTCCGTCCGTCACGGTGGTAACACACGCCGGGAGGAGCTTAGGCGCTTTCTCCACTTCGACCAGACACATGCGGCACACGGCTGGCGACGGAAGAGATGGGTGATAGCAGTAATGAGGCACCAGGACGCCGGCCTGCTTGGCGGCCTCGATGAGGGGAGTTCCCTGCGGCACCTGAATTTCGATGCCGTCAATCGTTACCGTGACTAGCTGGTCTGACATGGTATGGCTAGTGGGCGGCCAGCGCAGGCGGGCGGGCTCCAGAAAGGTACGCGTCGAACTCAGAACGGAACTTGGCGATCCCACTCACCACGGGAGCCGCGCAAGAGTCGCTGAGAACACAGATGGTCTTGCCGGTCATGTTTTCGGCGAGGTCGAGCAACAGGTTGAGGTCTGATTCTTTGCCCTCACCACTCAGAATCCGCTCGAGAATCTTCACTGTCCACGCCGTACCCTCGCGGCACTGGGTGCACTGGGCACAGGACTCGTGAGCATAGAACCTGGTAAGACGGTAGATCTGGTAGACCATGTCGGCCGAGTCGTCCATCACGATCACACCGCCCGACCCTAGCATCGATCCCCGCTCCACCACCCCTTCGTAGTCGAGCAAACAACCCTTGATGTCATCGGCGTCCATGATCGGAACCGACGAGCCACCGGGAATGACAGCTTTGAAGGTCCGCCCGGGACGCATGCCTCCGGCCATATCGAAAATCAATTCTTCCAGGGACGTGCCCATGGCAAGTTCGTAGTTGCCCGGCTTCTGCACGTGCCCGCAAACTGAGTAAAGCTTGGTACCGGTGCTCTTCTCGTTGCCGCGGCAGATGTCCTTATACCAGGCGGCGCCCCGGGTGATGATGTGGGGCACGGCGGCGAGCGTCTCAACGTTGTTGACGGTCGTCGGTAGGCCGAAGAGGCCGGCCTGGGCAGGAAACGGCGGCTTGATGCGAGGATTGCCCCGCCGTCCCTCCAGCGAGTTCATCAAGCCGGTTTCTTCGCCACAAATGTAGGCTCCGGCGCCACGGTGAATGACGATGTCGAGCCGAGGCCCGGTTCCCATCAGTTTCTCACCCAGCACGCCGTTGTCGTACGCGTCGGCCACCGCCTGGGCCATGATGGCGAGCGGTTCGGTAAACTCGCCACGGATGTAGATGTAGCAACACTCGGCGCCGATGGCGTACGCACCGATGGCGCAACCTTCGATCAGTGCGTGAGGTGTCCACCGCATGATCTCCCGATCCTTGAACGTGCCCGGTTCCGACTCGTCGGCGTTGCATACCAGGTAGTGGTCCTTGCCGCTGTCTTTCGGCATGAACGACCACTTGAGCCCGGTCGGAAAACCGGCGCCGCCGCGGCCCCTGAGCCCCGACGCCTTGATGACGTCGGTAACCTCATCGGGCTTCATGGCCAAGGCTGCCTCGAGAGCCCGGTAGCCACCACGCTCGACCCAGCCCTGGTAGCTGCGGCCGCCTTCGTCGCCGAAGTACTGCGACAGAACCACGGTTTCTTTTTCGTGTGAGGGGTGTGGATAGCCCATTACTCGTAGCCCTCCAGCAACCCGGCCACACGTTCGGGGGTTACGCTCTCGATGAAATCGTCGTTGATGAGGATAGGCGTGGGGAAACCGCAGGCGCCCAGGCACTCCACCTCCTGCACCGTGAACCGCCCGTCCTCGCTGGTGCGCCCCAGTTCCTCACAGCCGGTTTCTTGCAGGATGGTTCGCATTACGTCTTCGGCACCACATAGGCCGCATGGACTGGTGGTGCACACCTGAATGACGTTCCGACCCACGGGGTGCGTGTGGTACATGGTGTAGAACGTTACGACACCTTTGACGTATGCCGGCGTAACGCCGATCACCTCAGCCACCTCGGCCATGGCAGACTCGGAAATCCAGCCGCGTACCTTCTGCACCATCCACAGGGCCGGCAACATGCAAGCCTGCTTGGTGGGATACCGCTCGAACAACGCTTCCAGCGCGGCTTTGGTTTCTCCGGTAAAGACCGGCTCGTAACCAGTCTCGGGCGCGCTGGCTCCTGTGGTACTCATCGATCGACCTCCCCCATCACGATGTCCACGCTGGCGTTGATGGCGATGACGTCTGACAACAATGAGCCTTCGCACAACTTCGGCAACGAAGCAAGGTTGATGAACGCCGGGGGGCGTATGCGCCACCGCACCGGCTTCGCTGTCCCGTCGGACACGAGGTAATACCCCAGTTCTCCCTTGGGGTTTTCTACGCCCATGTAGGCTTCGCCGACGGGAGGCTTGATCCCTTCCATTACCTGCTTGAAGTGATAGATCATGGCTTCCATGTCGCTCATGGCCCGCGATTTCGGGGGCAGAATGACCCTGGGATCGTCGACGTTTATCGGTCCGGGCTTCAAACGGTCGAGCGCCTGTTCCAGTATGCGATTCGACTGATACATCTCCTCCAGCCGAACCCGGTACCGGTCGTACACGTCGCCGCGCTCTCCCACGGGTACCTCGAAATCATAGGTCTCGTAGTCGAGGTAAGGCCGGTCCTTGCGCACGTCGTAAGGCACGCCTGACGCCCTCAACATTGGGCCCGAAAGAGAGTAGTTGATGGCATCTTCGGCCGAGATAACGCCTACGTCCTGAGTGCGGCCGCACCAGATGCCATTATTGGTGAACATGGTGTCGATTTCGTCGAGCACCTTGGGGAAATTTTTGGTGAACTCCCGAAGCCCGTCGGCCCACCCATCCGGGATGTCCGCCATCAACCCGCCCACCCGGGTCATGCTAGTAGTGAGCCTGGCCCCGGTCCACTCCTCTTGGAGGTTGTAGATAATCTCCCGTTGCTGGAACGACCACAGAAAGGGAGTAAAGGCCCCGAGATCGATCCCGGTTGTGCCGATCCATACGATGTGGGAGATGATACGACTGATTTCGCAAGCGATCACCCGCAGCACCGTGCATCGCTCGGTGATCTGGATGTCCATCAGTTTTTCGACGGCCAGCGCCAGACAGACGTTGTTGGCCATCGGTGCCAGATAGTCGGTTCGATCGGTCAGCGGAATGATCTGATTGTATTGACGGTATTCGCCCAGTTTCTCGAAGCCCGAGTGCAGATACCCGACATGGGGGATCATCCGCACTACGGTTTCGCCCTCTAGTTCCACCACCAGCCGGAGCACACCGTGGGTGGCCGGATGCTGGGGGCCAATGTTGACCATCGTGCGATCGCCATCGAGGGGGTCCAGGACTGCTACCCCCAAAGGCTCGAGCGTCGCCTTCCCATCGGCGTCGAGCCCCGGCGTGGACAGCGTCATCTCAACTGTGCGCCTGCTCATGCGCCCCCACCCCGCGGTGGTACCCATCCGCTTGTTTCGTCTCGGCCATGGCGTTTGCGTGCCAGCTCCAGTTCTTCCGGCGAGTAGTGCTCTTCCGGCTTGAGCGACAACGCGCGCCGTACTTGCTCCGCCCGACTCAGGTGCCCTCTCAACGGAAAATCCTTCCGCAACGGGTGGCCTTCCGAATAGGTCTCCCACATCAGGATGCGGCGCAGATCCGGGTGACCGGTGAACGCCACCCCGAACATGTCGAACACCTCTCGTTCGAGCCAATCCGCGCCGCGCCATAGGTCGTACACCGAATCGACCCGCAGTTCTCCCTGGGGGTCGAGTTCTATCTTGAGGCGAAGGTCGGCAAAGCGCTCGAGCGAGCGCAGCTGATAGACCACCTCGAACGGCCGCTCGGGATCGCGGTACTCGACAGCGGTGATGTCGGTCAGGTAGTTGAAGGCCTGGTCGGGTGTATCCTTGAGCCAGGCCAGCACCTCGTGGGCCCGGTCGGGCGCCAAGTATACAATGGTATCGCCACACACTACTGCAGTTCGGAGAATGGCGCCGCCGAACGCGTCCTTGAGCGCCTCTACCGAGGATGACTCCGTCGTCATCCTGAGCGGGTCTGGCTCACGGAGTTACCGAACGGCTCGGCCAATTCGTTGACGCGCTCCGGTGGCAGGAACAATCCGTCATCCCGCAACATGAGTTCCTGGCGCAGTCCATCGTCCAGCAGAGACTCGCCTGAGATCTTCTTGTGTAGCATGAGAATGCCGTAGAGCAGGCCCTCTGGCCGCGGCGGACAGCCCGGCACGTAGACGTCCACCGGGATGATGGTGTCGATGCCCTGTACCATGGCGTAATTATCGAAGATCCCCCCCGACGAGGCGCACGCGCCCATGGAGATGGACCACTTGGGCTGGGGCATCTGGTCCCAGATCCGGCGGATGACCGGCGCCAACTTGAACGGCAGGCGGCCGGCGCATATCAACACGTCCGCCTGCCTGGGAGAGAAACTCATCCGCTCCATGCCGAACCGGGCCAAATCGTAGCGGGACGCGGCCGTGGCCATGAACTCGATGGCGCAGCATGCGGTACCGAACGGCATGGGCCAGAGCGATTTGGTCCGAGCAAGGTTGACCAGGTAGTCGAGCTTGGTGGTGACCCAGTTTGGGGATATCTCCGAAACCAGCGCGTGGTCTTCCTGGCTTACGCCCATTCGAGCGCCCCCCGTTTCCAGGCGTAGACGAACCCGACCGTAAGGACGGCCAGGAAGAAGCCCATCGCCGCCAGGAGATAGCCCGACTCGGCAGGAAGTTGCCTGAACGCCACGGCCCATGGGACCGTGAAGACCACTTCAATGTCGAACACGATGAACAGCATGGCCACCAAGTAAAACTTGACCGAGAATCTGCCGCGCGAGTCCCCGATGACGGGCATCCCTGATTCGTACGGCTCGGTCTTGACTTCCGTCCTGCGGTAGGTGG
>CAXMUQ010000118.1:0-10920 GCA_964196605.1 uncultured Acidimicrobiia bacterium | reverse complement strand
CCCGGCGCCCGGAGGGGAACCCCTGCGGTCTCCCGGCCTTTCATTAAGTTGTACTGTATCACCCGTTCTCCTGGGGGACTCTGGTGAAGAAATACTCATTCCTGCTACTGGGTTTGGCGTTGCTCGGATTCCCCGGTTCGGAGGCCGGTGGCCAAGAAACCCTGGCGGGGCAGTGGCATCTGGATACTACCCTCAGTACCGACCTCGACCGCGCCATGAATCGCCACGCCCAGGATAACGGATTGCGGTCCTACAGCTCCATCCCAGGAGGGCAACCGACTTCCACGGGGGGCGTGCCGGGGGGCGGCGGTGCCCCGACGGTAGACTTGTCGACCGGACGCAGCGCGGACTACGCCAAGATTGCCGAGGATGTCAGAAGGCTGACATACGGCGGCAATTTGTTCGAGATTGTTCAGACCGATACAACCGTAGCCTTTCATCCGCTGAACCTTGCCTACGAGAATGTGCTGCTAACCACCGATGGGCGGAAACGCGACGTTGAGTGGGACTGGGAAATAGAAGGCCAGGTCAAGACGGAGTGGAAAGGTGATCGCCTCAAGGTGGAGCGCAAGACGAAGGATCTTCAGGTTACCGAATACTGGTCCCGTGAGCTCGACGAGGATGTGCTGGTCGCCGAAGTCGAAGTTAAGGGACGGATGTTCCAAAAGAATCTGATATTTAGGCGAGTGTATCAGCTAGGGAATTGAGTTTCTTTCTGAAACACGTGACAAGAGTGGTCCGTAGGGGCCCGCGTCGCTGGTACTCTTTCCAGGCCCGAGAGGAAACCGAGTGGTCCACAACGACTTCGAGCAGTTCATTGTGTCCGTGGCGAACCGGCCCTACCGCAAGCTGGTCGCGGAGCGCATGATGGATAAATCCGAAAGCCAATTGGGCGAGGCTGTCCGTGAGGCGGAGTCGATGCTTCCCGAGCGACTTCGACCGCTTGTCCCTGGCTACCTGGATGCCGCGAGGGACAAATTCCTGCGGTCGAAACTGTTTTGGGAAGCCTCCACGTGCCGCGAGGCGCTTGCCAACATTCTCGAACTGGCTGGAGAAGTGATCGACGACGACGATGTGTGGCGTTGCCACAAGCAGCCGTTTGGTGAGGATGTCGACGTGGCCGCGGCGTTGTTCGAAGTTTCCACCGCCAGTTTCGCCTACGCCGCGGGCCAGGGTCAGGACCAACGGCGGCTGATGGGGATCAAGAAGGGTTGGCTGCGCTGAGCACCCTGCCGCCGACGGCTTACCTTTCGCAAATCGACCAGGAGGCGTGATGGTTCGACCGAACAATTTGTTGCTGGCCGCGGCTCTCCTGTTTGTGGTTCCTTTGACGGCAACGGCCCAGGAACAGGAACAGGAGACACTCGCGCAGCGCTACCAGGGAACCATCGATACCGTCATCGCTCGCCTCCAGCTCGCCGATTCCGCAGGTGAGCAGTTCCGTATTACCGTGGGGCAGTATCTTGCGGAGACGGAAAGAATATTCGCCGAGCATCAGGGAAACGCTGACCGTGAGTCGATGAAGGCCATGACCAAGGAATTGGACGAGGCCCGTGAAGGGCTGGACCGGCAGTTGGAGACATTTCTCTCCAAAGAACAAGTCGCGCAAGTTCGAACGATCATGGACGACTTGCGGCAAGAGGCCAGGGAAACCGAATCAGATCAATGAGACCTTTGCAGGAGGTGGTAGATGGGACGAGGTGATCAGAAGTCCAGGCGGGGCAAAATCCGGCGTGGAACATACGGCAAGAAGCGGCCGCGTAAAACCAAGCGGGTCAAGAAAGCCAAAACCACCGAGCGATGATCCATTGACGGCCGGCTGAATTCGTCACAGTATAGGCCGATCTGGTTTCCCTCTCTAGGGGCGCAACCATCCGCGAAATTCCCTGGTGGGCCTTCACCTACGCTGTTGCCATCGCCGGTCTGGGCGTGGTAACGGCCGTCAGTTTCTATCGTCGGCGCGCACCGTGGCTCTACTCCGTGGCGCAGATCGTTAGCACTCTTGGGCTACTTGCTTTCATCGCGGGGCATTGGCGTGACGATGTGCGTTACTTGCTTGGGGGGTGGAGTGGGGGGTGGAGGGAGCAGGAGGTGATTTGGCTCCTGATATTCCTGCTGGTGCTGATGTGGGAGTCCTTCTTCCTGGGCCAACGACTGACGCTGATGACCCCCCGGCTTCTTGGTGACGACGCTCTCCAGGCGCGCACCGAGGTGCTCATCCTACTGGTCCGTGGGTTGCTCATTACGCCCGCAATGGTCTTCGGCGCTGCTTTTGTCTATCGCATCTGGTTCTAGCTACAAATCCTGGATATCCAACATGCCGACGGGTTTGCCCTGCTCGAGGACGAGGAGGTTGTCGACCTTGTGGCTGTGGAACAGGTCTGCCGCCACGCTTAATAGAGCTCCTCGCTCGATTGTGAGGGGCGTCTGGTAGTCAAAATCCGACATCCGGTGCTGGAGGATGTCTCTCCCCTCCTTGGCCAGGAGCCGGCGGAGATCGCCGTCGGTGAAGAGGCCCCTTACCGTACCATCGGCGCTTACTACCGTTACGCACCCGAATCCGTACTCGGTCATGTGAACTATGGCCTCCTGGAGACCTACCTCATCCTGCACCAACGGATTGATCGAGCTCATGACCTCTCCCACGGTGGTGGTCAGGAGTCGGGTATGTTCGAGGAACTGATCGGTACCCACCGTAGTGAAATGATTCTCGGTCAACTGGGCCAACACGCGATAGGGTGCGGTGATAGTGTGGACGCCAAGCATGATGGCGTTCCGCACGTGTTCAACGTGACGCACTGACGAGAACATGACCTTGGTGTCGAAGCCGTAGGTGGTGACGGCGTCCATACATTGCCTGACCAGCCCCAAAGCGTCCTGCCCCTGATCCTGCAGCCGGCCCACGAGGGGACACACGTATGTGGCCCCGGCCTTCATTGCCATGTACGCCTGTTGCAGGGTGTATACCAGATGGACGTTGACCATGATGCCGTCGGCCCGAAGCTGGCTGCAGGCCTTCACTCCCTGCAACGACACCGGAATTTTGAAAACGGTCTGCTCCGGGGATAAACCAATGCCCAACAACCGGTGGGCTTCTGCGCAAATCTCCTCGGCCGTCTGTCCGAGGGCCTCGACTTGAAGGATGGGAACGATGGTGGCCAACTTGAGGACCAGTGCATCGATGTCATCCACGCCATGGCGGTGCATGAAGGTTGGCGTGGTAGTGAGGCCATCAAGGAAGCCAAGGCGAAAGGCCTCTTCGATTTCCGTGAGGTCGGCGCTATCGAGATAGAGTTCCATGGTGTTCCGCAGAGGTGCGAGTGTCGACTTCGAGTCGATGTAGGGCCAGCAACGGTTCGACGAACGTTTCGAGATCGGTGACGCAGAGTTGGCTCGCGGCATCGCACAGGGCGTTGGCCGGGTCGGGGTGCACTTCGATGAAGATCCCATCCACGCCGGCCGCTACGCCCGCCCGTGCAATCGTCGGCAAGAACTCACGCGACCCGCCACTGGGGTCGGCGCTGGGAATGCCATACCGGCGGATCGAATGGGTGATGTCGAACACCACCGGGTAGCCGATGCTGTTCAAGTGATAGAATGCCCGGGGATCGACGACCAGATCGTTGTACCCGAACGTGTATCCGCGCTCGGTCAGGATCACCTGCTCATTCCCGGAGTCCACGCATTTCTTGACGGGCTTGGCCATGTTCTCCGGGGCAATGAATTGTCCGTGTTTGATGTTGACTACTCTGCCCGTAGCGGCCGCCGCGACTAAGAGGGTCGTTTGCATGCAGAGGTATGCCGGGATCTGCAGTACATCGACGACCTCTGCGGCCGGCGCTGCCTGGTCGGGAGTGTGGATATCCGTGAGGATCGGGAATCCGAAATCCTGCTTGATGCGCTGGAGGACGGCCAAGCCCTGTTCCAGGCCGGGTCCGTGGTAGTAGCCCACGTCGCTCCGGTTGTCCTTGCTGAACGAGGACTTGAAAATGACCGGAAGGTCCAATCGCTGGGACGTTTCGGCCAGCGACTCGGCCGCCCGCAACATCGTGGTGTCGTCTTCTATGACGCACGGGCCTGCGATGAGGAACAGGTCGTCGCTGCCACATGCGATGTCGCCTACCAAAACGATTTTCTTGGTCATCGATCATCCGGATTCGATTCACACAGAGGCGATCAATATAGCGCCTTAATGGAAGCGATCGTGGTCCGCTCATCCCATTGGATGTCGGCCTCAAGTGCCGAACCGACGGCTCGACCATAGGCTTCCCGCCGATGCCCTCCCCGGTGTCTCTCGAAAGGGGAAGGCATGTTAGCGGTTTGGTGACGATGCGTCGAGGGTAGGGCACTGCGTCCGGGGAAGCTGAGTACCGGAGGCGGGGTGGGGTCGTCAGCGTGCGACAGCGGGCTCAGAAGCACCTTCCAACTCCAACAGGCGCCGCTTGCGCCACAGACCTCCACCGTACCCTGTAAGGGTGCCGTTCCGGCCGACGACCCGATGGCATGGAAGTAGGATGGCTAGTCTGTTGTCACCGTTGGCCCGGCCCACAGCCCGGCGGGCTCCTGGCTTGCCGATGGCGGTGGCGATAGCCTGGTAGTCGGTGGTGCTGCCGTAGGGAATGCGTGAAAGCTCGCTCCACACGGCCATCTGGAAGGGCGTCCCAGCCACGACCAACGGTACTGAAAACCGCTCTTGCTTGCCTGCAAAGAACGACTCGAGTTCCTCTTTCAGGTGTGCCAGATGTTGATGGTCACCAGGGGCTGTGGCACAGCCGAGACGGCTCCTGATGCGCTCCAGTTGGGTTTCCAACATGCGGCGGTCGGCGAATTCGAGGAGGCAGACCCCCGCCTCGGTGGCGCCGGCAATCATCGGTCCGAGTGGTGTCCGTATGCGCGCAAGGAATGCCACATCGCGATGCCTGGCACGCCCCGGCGGCTCGCCGAAAAGTCGACTGAACGCCTCGCGGAACCCACTGTCAGACTCGAACCCGTGTTCGAAGCCCGCCTGCGTCAATCGCTCGCCTTGGTGCAACCGTCCGAGGGCGAGCCCCAGGCGCCGGGCCCGGTGGTAGGCGTGAAACGTCATCCCATGGTGCCGCTGGAACCAGCGCCTGACCCGGTCAGGATCGAGATCACGGGTGCGAAGGTCTGCGTCGGTCCAGCGATGGGCGGGATCTGCCTCAACCGCCTGGAGCAGGTGGTCGGCCCACTCGGGGGACTGGCCTCCGGGGGTCATGGGGCGGCACCGCTTGCAGGGCCGGAATCCTGCCAGGAGGGCACCTTGGGCGTCCGGGTAGAACTCGACGTTCTCTGGACGAGGCTTCTTTGCCGAGCAGGTAGGCCGGCAGAAAATCCCGGTGGTCTTGACGGCCGTGATGAACACGCCGTCGTAGGAGGCGTCCCGACTGGTGAACGCGGTGAGCATTTCGGTGCGATCCGGGAGAGTGGTTGTCGTCATGGCTATCAATCTATCTGGCCGCGGGAGCCCGTCCACCGAAAAACCGGCATCTAATTCGAGAGCGACCACAGGCCTCGAACTGTGGTCGAAGCCTCGATTCTCGACTGGCCCGGAATCGAGGATAAATTGGTGCCGTTGGAGCAAGGCACGTGACTCATCGGTCACGGAAAAAGGCACGTTTGGTAGGGGACCGAGATGACTGATGAAATCGGAGCACTCAGCGGCAAATTGGCCACCGAGATACCTGTCACCCAGCACCTTGGGCTCGAGGTGGTCGGACACGACTGGTGTGGCCTGACCCTGGCCGCCCCTTTGTCGAACAACGTCAATCACGAGGGAACGGCCTTCGCCGGGAGCGTCAACGCCGTTGCCACCCTGGCCGGATGGGGGTGGGTATGGTTGACGCTCCGACGGTCGGGACATGAGGGACATGTCCTGTTACAGGACAGTTCCATCCGATACTTGAGGCCGATCGAGACGGATTTCACGGCCCGGTGCCTGCCGGCGGAGGCTGCCGAGGTTGAGCGACTGTTGGCAGGCTTGACCAGGCACGGCAGGGGGCGTGTATCCCTGGGCGTTGAGATCCGGACCGGGGTTACCGTGGTCGCGACTTTCCGCGGTCGGTTTGTGGCTCTGGCGGCAGCCTCCGATGGTTGACTCGTGAGGCTCGTGGCCGACGTTATCGGCGGCAGCAGTGAGGTAAGGAGGATTGTGCTGGAAGAGAGCGGGTCTGGTGTTTTCCTCTATTTCTACGGGCCCAGAGAGTCGATTTCGTGTGCGGGGGAAGAGTGGTACGAATCCCGCCAAGCCGCTCTCGATGCCTGCCGCAGGCGGTTTTCTGTGCCGCAGGGGGCGTGGCAGCCCGGCGACTGAGCCCCGGGTGCAGCTCCCTCGCCGGGGAGCGTCTCCTCCGCAGGGCTTGAACAAGCACTTTCGGGTGCATTAGTATCCCCGACCATTACCCCGGTGACTCGAAGAGTGGGCTCCGGCGGAAACCCACTAGAACCGGTGTGCCATGTCAATGCTGAACCTTCAGGGCGTTTCCAAGCGCTTTGGTCCTGTCACCGCGGTGGACGACGCCTCGTTCGCCGTCGATCGGGGTGAGGTGATCGGATTTCTCGGCCCCAACGGTGCCGGTAAATCCACCACCATGCGCATGATCAACCAGTACCTGGAGCCGGACGCCGGTGAGATCCAGTTCGACGGCCAGCCGTTGTCAACGGCTTCGATGGAGGCCAAGCGCCGGATCGGGTATCTCCCCGAGAACAATCCGCTGTACCTGGACATGCTGGTCTCGGAGTACCTCGGGTTCATGGCCGATCTCAGGGAGATCTTCGGGGTGGATCGGCGCCAGGCTATCGATCGTACCGTGGCTACCACGGCGTTGGAATCGGTCTACTACCGACCAATCGGCGAATTGTCCAAGGGGTACCGCCAGCGGGTCGGCCTGGCGCAGGCCATAATGTCCCAGCCCGATCTTCTGATCCTGGACGAGCCGACCGAGGGGCTAGATCCCAATCAACGCTTGGAGATTCGCCACCTGATCGAGGGTCTGGGTCAGGACCGTACGGTCATGTTGTCCACCCACGTGTTGTCGGAAGTTCAGCACACTTGTACCAGGCTGTTGATCATCAACGAAGGCGCCATCGTGGCCGACGGCGCCGTCGACGACCTGGTGGCTCAGGCCAGTGGGTCCGTCGAGATCAGGGTGGAGGCGAACGGCACCGGTGTGATCGCCAGGCTCGAAGCTCTCGATGGCGTCCAACAGGTCTCGGATACACACGACCACGGTGACGGGCGTGTGGCGGCAACCGTGGTTGCCGATCAGGCTCATGATGTGCGACCCGCCATCTTCGATCTGGCCAAGGCCAACGGCTGGACTTTGTACGAACTACATCAGCGGACCCGAAGCCTGGAGCATCTGTTCCGGGAGTTGACCGTGTCGGAGCCTTCATGAAAGCCATCTGGACCATAGCCCGGCGCGAATTGCGGTCGATGTTCGATCAACCGACTGGCTACATCCTGCTCGTCGTCTTCGTGGCGCTAAACGATTTCCTATTCTTCCGGTCCGCCTTGCTCATGGGTGTCGCCAGTCTGCGTCCGATGCTGGAGATTCTCCCGTGGATGTTGCTGATGTTCGTGCCGGCGGTCACCATGAGAGCGTTGGCGGAGGACGTCCGTGCCGGCACCATCGAGGTGGTGCTGTCTCAGCCGGTGACTGAACTCGAAGTCGTGCTGGGCAAGTACCTGGGGCAGGTGTTGTTCATCTGGCTCGGTTTGGCGCTCACCGTGCCTATTCCGCTGGGCCTTAGCCTGGGAGCCGACCTTCCGGCCGGGGTCATGATTGCGCAGTACGCTGGAGCCGCCCTCCTGGCGGCAGCGTTCGCAGCCATCGGGCTATGGGCTTCGAGTCTGGGACGGAACCAGGTGACGGCGTTCATCGTGGGTGTAGCGGTCATGTTCGTGTTCCTGATGATCGGGCTGGGTCCGGTACTCATGGGCGCTCCGGCGGCTATAGGTGCGTTGCTTGCCCGCATGGCCGTGTTGGCCCACTTCGCCAGTATTGCCCGCGGGGTGATCGACCTTCGGGACGTGATCTACTTCGTCTCGTTGGCCGCGGCCTTCCTGGTCCTTGCTTACAGCGCCCTGATGAGTCGCAAACTGGCCCCCCGTGGTCGAGCCTTGGCGCGGCTGCGAATGGGCACGGTCATGTTGGTCTTGACTGTGATTGTAGTGAACCTCTTCGGTCGGCGGATCGGCGGGCGCCTCGATCTCACGCCGGGCAAAGCGTATACCCTCTCACCGGCTACCAAGGCCATCTTGGCCAACCTTCCCGATCGCGTGACGATTCGGTTCTTCGTGTCGGACGACAACGCCTTGCCACCGGAAGTGACGTTGGACAAGCGGAACGTGGATGACCTGCTGGCGGATTTCCGTTCGGCTGGGAGCGGCAACGTCCGCCTGGTAGTCCTCGATCCAGCGGACGATCCAGCGATCGCCGAAGAGGCCCAGTCGCTGGGCGTGCCGGCGGTGCAGTTCAGCGTGTCGCGCAAGTCCGAGTTCGAAGTGAAGGAAGGATACTTCGGGCTAGCAGTACAATACGCCGACCAGCACGAGACCATTCCGGCGATTCAGGGCACCGACGACCTCGAGTATCGACTGGCCTCGTTCATTCGAGGACTCACGAGGGAGGGCCGGTCCACGGTGGGGCTTTACGTCGAGCCGCCGCCAATGGGGCAGCAACAGGGGGCTACGTATTCGGGTCTCGAAGGCGCTCTGAGTGAAAGCTATGACGTGCGCCGGATAACGTTGGAGACCGATTCTCTCGATCCTGGCGACCTGTCAGTCGTGGTGCTGGCCGGCACACGCCAAGCCATGGCCGATTCGGTGGCGGACAAGTTCGCGCGGTTTTTCGAAGGCGGAGGTGGGGCGCTGGTAATGGCGCGAGGCATGCAGATGCAGGCGGTCCGTAACCAAATGATGGCTGTGGAGGGATCCGTGGGGTGGAATCGGATGCTCGAGCCTTTTGGGGTGCGAATCGAGAACAACCTGGTGTTCGACCTGGCTTCCAATCACCCGGCATCCATGCCTGGGAGGTTCGGAAACGTGTTGGTGAGCTATCCGTTTTGGCTGCGTTCGCTGTCCACTCACGCCAGCAACATCAACCGGGACATCGCCAGCGTCTTCCTGCCGTGGACCAGTGGTATCGACACCACCGGTGCCACGCCGGGATCGATTACGCCACTGCTGGTGACCAGTCTGAACTCGGCCGCCGAGGAGCGGGCCGTCATGATTGACCCGCAGCGGACCCAGTTTCCCCCGGTTGGCAACAATCCGCTGCTGACGGCGGTGCAGGTCAACCCCGGCACCTCCACCGATTCAGCTCAATCGGGGCGGCTTATCGTTGTGGGTAATCCCGATTTCGCTAGCGACCAATGGATCGGCTCAGCGCGGCAGAACGTGGCCTTCGTGCTCAACGCCGTCGACTGGCTGGCGCAGGAAGAGGGCTTGATCGCGATTCGCGCCAAGGACCGCTCGCCGCCAACCTTGGTGTTTGAAGGGGAGCGAACAGCCGATCTGGTCCATTATGGCAACCTGATCGGGGTGCCATTCCTGCTCAGCCTGTTTGGCGCCTTCCGACTATGGCGTCGGAAGAGACTCACCCAGAGGTCGTACGCGGCCAGCACCGAATCGGTGGCGGCATGAACCCCCGGCAATTGAAATGGGCTGCCGTGGCACTGTTGGTGGCCGTAATCCTGTGGGTTGTGTCTGAACAGACCGCCGAGCAACCGGACGATCGGGAAACTGGCCGGGTGATGCCCGAGCAAGTCAAAGGCGTCAATCGGATCGTCTTCGCATCGTCCACGGACACGGTGGCCCTTATGAGGAGGGGCGCAACGTGGACGGTCAACGGCTTCACGATCGACAACGCGCGCTTGGCCACGCTGTTGACTGCCCTGCAGGATTCCACCGGCAGCGAGATTGTGGCGACGAGCGCCGCGGTCCACGGGCGTATGGGTGTTGATGGCACCGGCACGACGGTCACGTTCTTCCGGGAGGACGACCTGGTCGCCACCGTGCTTTTAGGCAACCGCGCCGCCGACCGGTCATCTATGTATGCCAGGGACCCGGGCGAGGACTTGGTGTATCGCTATGCCGGTCCGCTTACGGGACTGGTCGCCCTCAGGGAGAACGACTGGCGTAGCAAAGTCCTGGTGGACGTTCCGGCGGAAACGATCTCCCGGATTGCCGTCGACCGTGCGGGGGAAGAGTACATACTCACCCGCCAGGGCAGGAGTTGGGCGCTCTCTTCCGGTACCGCGGTCGATACCGCAAAAGTGGAGACGATGGTCTTGCGGTTCCGGCCCTTGGAAGCCGGGGGCATCGCTAGCAACGAGCAGCGGGAGGCCGCCGACTTTCGCACGCCTGAGCGCCGGATCACCCTGTACGGTGCCGATGGAGCCATCCTCGCGGCCGTCGTGTACGACAGCCTCGACGACACCGGATTCGCGGTTCGCGCCAAAGGGAACGAGACGGTTTATCACGTCCCGCCGTGGAATCTCGACCAGATCATGCCGCCCGAGGAGAGTATCCACGCCGCCGCCGAGTGATGGAGGCATGCTTCCATGGAAATCCTGTCATTGGAAGTGTTTTTCGAATATTACGGCGCCATTCACGGCCGACTTCTGACAGCCCTTAGTGTGGGACGTGCTGCAGCGTGAAGGAATACGACCGCTCCTATTTCGACGCGTGGTACCGATCTCCAGAGAGGCGAGTAACCAGCCGTGCGGAAGTCGAGCGCAAGGTCCGCATGGTGGTGGGCATCACCGAACACCTGCTGGGCCGGAAGATTCGCTCGGTGCTCGACGTCGGCTGTGGCGAAGGTGTGTGGCAGCCGATGCTGCAGCGACTGCGACCGGGATCCCGGTACGCCGGCGTGGATGCCAGCGAGTACGTGGTGC
>CAXMUQ010000117.1:0-4937 GCA_964196605.1 uncultured Acidimicrobiia bacterium | reverse complement strand
CATCGAATACCTCGACGCCCGTAGCAACCTGGTGGCCGTCGAGACCAATCTGGCCTCGGCCGAGCGAGCCCTGGCGGAAGCACGCTTGGGCGTGCACCGCGCCCTTGGCGGAGCATGGGTAATTGATGGCGACATGGACGAGACACTAGTGCAGCAGTATCGCCGACTGGGAGACGACCTGATTCCGGTCGAGAACCCCGACGACGACCTCCATGAATCTGACGTGAACGGATCGAACGGGGACGCAGGACGATGAACCCAATCGGGAAATTTTTCCGCTTGTTCGGCGGCCTGACTTCGCGGATGAAGGGCGCCATCATCTTGCTGATTGGAGCGATCGGCATGGTGCTGCTGGTCGTGCTCCGGCCGCAACCGGCTCAACAGGAACCGCTCAGGCTCCCGCCGCTGGTGGCGACGGTAGCCGCCGATGCCCGGCACGGTAGCATTCGAGTCTTTGGCAACGGCACGGTCAGACCTCGTCGCCAAGTGGTAATGGCGCCACAGGTGGGCGGGCGTGTCGAGTGGGTCTCACCTGCCCTGGTATCCGGCGGTCGATTTTCAGCCGGTGATGTTCTCCTCCGGGTCGAATCAGCCGACTACGACAACGCCGTCGAGATCGCTTCGGCGGAGGTGGCTCAGCGGCGCGTGGAAGTCCTCCAGGCCGAAGAAGAAGTCACCCTGGCCCGGGAAGAGTACCAGCGACTTCGTGAGCGCGAGGGTATCGAGTTGGCCATCGACTCCACCGAGTTGGGTAGTCTCATCTTCCGCGAACCTCAACTCGAGGCGGCGCGCGCGTCACTGAGGCGGGCACTCGCCCGGCTGGAAGACGCCAGGTTATCTCTCGGGCGCACCCGACTCCACGCGCCGTTCGACGGCGTGGTCCGGTCGGAAAACGTGGACATCGGCCAGTTCGTGGCGCCCGGCCAGGGAATCGCCACCATCTACACTACCGACGAGGTCGAAATCGTGGTGCCGCTAACCGACAAGGAAGCCCGGTTGGTGGACGGTCTGTGGGACGCACGGGCCGGCCAGGAGGAGACCGGTATCCCCGCGACCGTCAGTGTCACCTTCGGCGGCCAGTACTACCAGTGGACGGGTTTCGTCGACCGGGCCGAGGGAGCCCTCAACGCCGAGACACGGACGGTGGCTGTAATAGTGCGCGTCCCAGATCCGTTCGTCACTGATTCGGCTGGCACCCGGCCGCCACTCCTCCTGGGTACCTACGTCGACGTGAACATTCAGGGAGTGGCATTGGATCACTATGTTGTCCTGCCGCAAGCGACCTTCCGTGAGGGCGCCGTTCTGTGGACGGTCGAGTCAGACAGCATGCTGCGAATCGTCCCGGCCGAGTTCATCCAGGAAGTCGACGGCCATGTGTATCTCGCCGCCGATCTGGCCGGCGGAACGCGCGTGGTGATCAGTCCTCTCGCCGTAGTGACCGACGGCATGACCATCCGCGTGGTGGAGGACCCTTCGCCATGAAGCGACCAATCGCCTGGATGGCAAACCATGGTGTCGCGGCAAACCTGCTGTTGGTGCTTCTGCTTGCGGCAGGTCTCTTCAGTCTCCCCAACATCGTCCAGGAAGTGTTCCCCGAGTTCGATCTCGACGCCATTCAGGTTCAGGTCATCTACCCCGGCGCCTCGCCCGAGGAAATTGAAGAAGGGATCATTCAACGGGTTGAGGAGCGGATCGAATCGGTGGAAGGCATTCGGCGTCTGACGTCCACGGCCAGCGAGGGAGTCGGGATCGTAATCGCCGAACTCAACCTGGGCGCAGAAAAGGCCCGTGTCCTGGACGAGATCAAGGCCGAAGTGGACCGGATCGTGAGTTTCCCGGTCGACGCCGAAGAACCTGAAGTTGCCGAGGTCGCCAACCGGACCAGGGTCATCGAGATCGCACTGTACGGCGAGGTTTCGGAGCGCTCCCTCAAGGAACTGGCCAACCGGGTGCAGGACGACCTGGCCACCATGCCGGAAATCTCCTTCGTGCAGACCGACGCTGTTCGGGCCTACGAGATTTCGATCGAGGTATCCCTCGACGCCCTGCGGGCTTACGGCTTGCGGTTGGACGAGGTGGCCCAAGCCGTACGGGCGGCCAGCCTGGACCTCCCTGGCGGCCGGGTCGACACGCGCGACGAGGAAATCCTGGTCCGCATCGAGGGCCAGAACTACACGGGAAAAGATTTTGCCGAGATCATCGTACGCGGCTCACGCAGTGGAGCGGCACTACGGCTCGACCAGATCGCCACGATCCGGGACGGCTTCGAGGACGCCGACTTGCTCTCGCTGTACGACGGCCAGCCGGCCGCCTTCGTCCGGGTGTTCCGCACGGCCGACGAGCAGGTCCTCAAAATTGTCGACGTAGTAGAGCGGTACCTGGCCGAGCAGCTCGAGCCGTCGTTGCCCAAAGGAATCGAAGTCGCCATCTGGGCCAACGAAGCTGACAACCTGCGGAGCCGAATCGACCTGCTGACCAAGAACGGCGCCATCGGCTTGATACTGGTACTTGTGGCGCTGTCGCTGTTCCTCGACCTGCGCCTGGCGTTCTGGGTAGCCGTTGGCATCGGACTGTCGTTCACGGCGACGTTCGCCGTGATGCCCCTGCTCGGCGTATCAATCAACATGCTGTCGCTGTTCGGCTTCATCCTGGCGATCGGAATCGTGGTGGACGACGCCATAGTCATCGGCGAAAACATCTACGCCGAGCGAGAACGGGGAACCGGCCCCCTGGAGGCGGCAATCGCTGGGGCGCAACGGATCGCGGTACCGGTAACATTCGCGGTGCTCACCACCGTGGTGGCGTTCACGCCGCTACTGTTCGTACCGGGATCCATCGGTAAATTTCTCAAGAACATCCCGCTCATCGTGATCACAGTGCTGATGTTTTCATTGGTGGAGTCGTTGTTCATCCTCCCCCACCACCTATCGCACCTGCCTGAACACGCTCACACTCGAATGCCCTCGTGGTTGGGATTCTTCCAGCGAACCCAGGACTACGTGCAACGGCGGTTGCAGCAGTTCGTCGACGGTCCGCTTACACGCAGCGTGACCTACGCCGTTCATCACTACTGGGTAGTGATCGCCGGCGCGGCGTCGCTCATGCTTCTCACCGCCGGGCTTTTGGCGGGCCGGTACATCGGATTCAGCTTCCTGCCACGGATCGAGGGCGATCAGGTCATCGCCCAACTGGAGATGCCGCCGGGGACACCGTCGACGCGCACCCGCCAGGTGGCGGAGTACCTGGAACAAACCGGGAGAGAGGTAGCGGCCACTTTCCAGGCGGATCTCCCGGACGATCACCCCTCCCTGCTAAAGGCGGTTTACCTGAGTGTCGGACGCCGGCCTTCCGCGGCCGGTGGGCCCGGAATAGGTGCCGGCCCCACGTTCATAGAATCCAACATCGCAGAAGTGACGTTCCGCCTTCTCGAACCCGAAGATCGTGAGTTGAGTGCGGTGGAATTCGAACAAGCGTGGCGCGAGCGAGCCGGCGAAATTCCCGGAGCGCGCACGCTGAGCTTCAGCTCCCAGGTCATCAACCTTGGGGCGCCGGTACAGGTGGAAATATCCCATCCGGACAACGCCACACTCAACACCGTCGTCGCCGGCATCGAGACAGACCTGCGCCGGTATGCCGGCGTGTTCGACGTGCGCAACGACCAGACCCAAGGCAAGCGCGAAGTGCAACTCGAGTTGAAGCCGCGAGCCCGCTCACTGGGCGTAACGCTGGACGACATGGCCCGGCAGGTAAGAGCTGCGTTCTTCGGTGAGGAGGCGCTGCGGATACAACGTGGCAGCGAGGAAGTGCGGGTCTACGTGCGGTTACCCGAAGACGAACGCAATACGTTGGGAGACATCCAGGCGTACCGGATCATGACACCATCCGGCGCGGCCATTCCATTGTCCGAAGTGGTGGAAGTCACCTTCGGCACCGCGCCCGCCACAATCCGCCGGCTCGACGGGAGGCGCATCGTTACCATTACCGCCGACGTCGACCAGGCCATCATCACCGGTCAGGAAGTCAACAACGAATTGACCAACCAGATTCTCCCCGGCGTTCAGGAGCGCTACCCCGGCGTGCGCTACACATTCGGCGGCGAACAACGGGAGCAGTCGGACGCCCTCGGCGGCATCGTCCGAGGATTCTTGCTGGCGGCGTTGATCATGTATGCCCTGCTGGCCATCCCGTTCGGGTCATACATCGAACCATTGATCATCATGGCCTCGGTGCCACTCGGTTTCGTCGGCGCCGCTATAGTCCACCTGGTAATGGGGCTCGATCTGGGGCTACTCAGCATCTTCGGCATCGTGGGACTGAGCGGCGTGGTGGTCAACGACTCGTTGGTGTTGATCGATTTCATCAACGCCGAGCACCGAGCCGGCAAGCCAATGGCCGAGGCCATAGTGGCAGCCGCCAGAGCCAGATTCCGCCCTATCCTCCTCACCTCGCTCACCACGTTCCTCGGCGTATTCCCGCTAATCATCGAACGCAGCCTGCAAGCGCAGTTCCTGGTGCCGATGGCGGCGAGTATCGGCTTCGGCGTGCTGTTCGCTACGGCCATCATAATGGTGCTGGTGCCGGCCCTGACCATGCTGCAGGCGGACGTGGGGGCGTGGCGAGCACGGCGAACCGGCAAGGCGCCTGATGCAAAGTTGGAGGCGGTCTAGTACCCCACAGGCACGACCGGCAGGATTGCGGGAGGAACCGGTGGATCTCGGATAACGTTCCCAGGCCTGAGATACACTCCTCGTTAGGAGCCATCATGGCCATTCGACCCCAGCGTACCGTGCAAGACGTCTTCGTGCGCGGACTCCTTATGGCGCTGCCGGCGTCTTTGGCCGTCAGCACTGCGGCCACGGCCCAAGACGTGTGTTACCCAGGCCCCGAATCCAACGAAGCCGCCACGTTTGCCGCCATGTCCGTGCCGCTGGTATTCG
>CAXMUQ010000116.1:0-3731 GCA_964196605.1 uncultured Acidimicrobiia bacterium | reverse complement strand
GCACCCGTTTCCCACGATCGTGGCCTCAGGCGCACGGTCGGCGCTGCCCCACGCGGGGACGAGCGACCGTACGGTCGAGCGCGGGGATTTGCTGCTGCTCGATTTTGGGGCCCAGGTTGACGGCTATTGCGCTGACCTGACGCGGACCTTCGTGGTGGGGGCGGCCGCGGACGATAAGCAGCGCGCCATCTACGATCTAGTGCGATCAGCCCAGGTAAGGGCCGTCGAGGGCCTTGCCGCGGGGAAAACGGGGCGGGAGGTGGACTCGTTGGCGCGCGACCTGATCGCGGCCCGGGGATTCGGGGACGCCTTCGGGCATTCGCTGGGGCACGGTTTGGGACTCGAAGTGCACGAGAGCCCTCGCCTTGGCCCTCTGGAGGATAGAGCGGTTCCCGCCGGGGCGGTGGTCACGGTCGAACCCGGGGTCTATCTTCCGGGCTGGGGTGGGGTGCGGATCGAGGACGACATTCACGTAGGCTCCGGCGGCACCGAGCGGCTGTCGGGGGAGACTTCAGAACTACTGATACTAGGGTAGGAGATTGCGTGGCGACTACGGCCGATTTCCGAAACGGCATGGTGCTGGATATCAATGGCCAGCTGTTTCAGATGACGTACTTCCAGCATGTGAAGCCCGGTAAGGGTGGGGCTTTCGTGCGCAGCAAGCTAAAGAACGTGAAGACCGGCGCGGTGATCGACCGCACCTGGAACGCGGGTGAGCGGGTCAACGACGTTCGTCTGGAGCGGCGTGGGATACAATTTTCGTATGCCGATGGGCACTTCTTTCACTTCATGGACATGCGCACGTTCGATGACGTGATGATCACAGATGAAGTGATCGGTGCCCAGCAGCTCAAGTACCTGAAGGAAGGGATGGAGTGTGAGGGACTGGTGCACAACGACACTGTGCTGCTCATAGATCTGCCCAATTTCGTTGAGTTGAAGATTACCAGAACGGATCCCGGTGTCAGAGGCGACACGGCGACCGGGGGGACGAAACCTGCGACGTTGGAAACCGGGGCTACGGTCCAGGTGCCGTTGTTTCTTGAAGAGGGTGAAGTTATTCGCGTCGACCGACGAGAGGACAAATACCTGACTCGCGTATGAACGCTCAAGAGATGCAGGAACTGGCGGGATTGCTTCAGAAAATCCCGGGTATCAAATCGATCGAACTCCGTGACGTGAAGAAACTGGCGGACCTTCTGCGCCAGTCTCCGGAGATCGGTTCAATCGAGGTGAACGGGTGGTTCGGGTCGCGGGTGGTGATCACCCGCACCAATTCCGGCGTGCCTTCGGGCCTGGCTCCGGCTCCAGTGCAGGTGCACGCGGTTCCAGCGCCACCATCGGCCCTGGCTCCGCCGCCCGAAGCGGCGGCGGCCGCATCTGATCTCAAGGCCATCAAATCGCCGATGGTCGGGACATTCTACAAGGCGCCGGAGCCTGGGGCGGAAGCGTATGTTCAAGTTGGTGGTCGGGTGTCTCCGGGACAGACCGTGTGCATCGTGGAGGCCATGAAAATCATGAACGAGATCGAATCTGAATTGGCGGGTGTGGTGAAGGAAGTGTGTGTCGAGGACGGCCAACCGGTGGAGTACGGCCAGGTGCTTTACCGGGTGGATCCCAATGGCTGACGCCGGCGGTGGCGCCGACGACACGCGGCCGTTCAACTTCAAACAGGCCATCGTCGAGATGGTGCAGCGGGACGGATCGGACCTGCTGCTCAAGGTCGGGCGGGCACCGACCATCCGGGTAAACGGCGAACTGGCCAGCCTGGCGATGGGGCCACTCAAGCCTGAAGATTTGAAGTTGCTGGCGGAGCAGATCATGACGCCGCGCCAGATCAAGGAATTTTCCGAGCAAAAGGAAGCAGATTTTGCAATCGGGGTTCCTGGAGTGGGCCGTTTCCGCACCAACATATACCAGCAGCGCGGTACGCTGGCGTTCGCCCTCCGTGCCATACCATTCGAAGTCAGGACCATCGAGGACTTGGGGCTGCCGCCGGTGCTCAAGGAAATCGCAGTGCGTCCGCGCGGGCTGGTACTGGTCACCGGTATCACAGGATCCGGGAAATCGACGTGTCTCTCGGCGATGATCCACCACCTGAATCACAACCGTCGGGTCAACGTGATCACCATCGAGGACCCGATCGAGTTTCTGCACCGTGATGTCAACGCCAATATTTCACAACGTGAGGTCGGCAGTGACACGCTGACCTTCGCGGCGGCGCTGCGGCACGTGTTGCGCCAGGATCCCGACGTCATCCTCATCGGCGAGATCCGAGACACCGAAACCCTCGACACGGCGCTCAAGGCCGCGGACACCGGGCACTTGGTGTTCTCCACGCTACACACGACTGACGCCACGCAGACGATCAACCGGATAATTTCCTTCTACCCACCACACCAGCACAAGGAAGTGCGTTCAGTGCTGTCGACCGCGCTGACAGCGGTAATTTGTCTCCGCCTGGTGCCCCGCAAGGACGGCAAGGGGCGGGTACCCGCGGTTGAGGTGCTGATCAACACCGCCGCGGTGGCCGACAACATCCGTGACCTGGAAAGGGCGCTCGCCATTCCTGATCGGATCGCCGAGGGCACGATATCCTACGGGATGCAGTCGTTCGATCAGTCGCTGATGAAATGGTACAAGGACGATATCGTATCCTACGAGAGCGCTCTGTTCTTCAGTACCAACCCCAGCGAGTTCGCATTGCATGCTTCCGGCATCGACAGCGCCTCCGACAGCACTTTCAGAGAGATCCACGGTGAAACGGCGGAGACCAAGCCTGCCGACGTCGACCTGACTTCCTGATGTTCCGGAAGATTCTCATCGCCAACCGCGGCGAGATCGCCCTGCGGGTCATTCGGGCGTGCCGCGAACTCGGCGTTGAAACCGTGGCGGTGTACAGCGAAGCGGATCACGAATCACTGCACGTCCGGTTTGCCGACGACGACGTGGCCATCGGACCGCCGATGAGCCGCCTCTCTTACCTGCGTATTCCCAACATCATCGCCGCCGCCGAAATTACCGGAGCGGACGCCATCCACCCTGGCTACGGGTTCCTGGCTGAGAACGCCGAGTTCGCCGATATCTGCAAGGCGTCGAACATTGCTTTCATCGGCCCCACCGGCGACCAGATTCGCAACATGGGCGACAAGGCCACGGCCAAGCGACTGGCCAAGGAGGCCAACGTACCCACAGTGCCCGGGTCGGACGGGATCATTGAAGACGTAGCGGAAGCGAAGGTGGTTGCCGGTGAGATCGGCTATCCGGTCATCATCAAGGCCACCGCCGGAGGAGGCGGGAAGGGGATGCGCATCGCCACCGACGATGAGCAGTTCGACCGGGCGTTCAGCCTGGCCCAGAACGAGGCCCTCGCCGCGTTCGGCAACGGCGGCGTGTACATCGAGAAATTCCTGTCTCAGCCGCGCCACATCGAGATCCAGGTGCTGGGGGACCAGCACGGAACGGTGGTGCACCTCGGCGAGCGGGATTGCTCCGTCCAGCGGCGCCACCAGAAGCTGGTCGAAGAAGCACCCAGCCCGGGCTTGGACGAACAGCTTCGAGAGCGCATGGGAGAGGCGGCGGTCAGGTTGTCGGCCGCCATCGACTACATCGGCGCCGGCACCGTCGAGTTCCTGCTGGACGAGGACGGGCAGTTCTATTTCATGGAAATGAACACCCGTATCCAGGTCGAGCATCCGGTCACGGAAATGGTGACGTCGTTCGATCTGGTC
>CAXMUQ010000115.1:0-4519 GCA_964196605.1 uncultured Acidimicrobiia bacterium | reverse complement strand
TCAGGGAGATCTTCCAAGGTGTCTTTGCCCGTTACCTCCACCCGGGCTACGTGGTGTTCGTGCTGGGAGACGGTACCATGCACGCGGCCCCCTTCAACGCATCCGCTTTGGCCGTTACCGACGATGCCATGCTCCTCCCGGACAGCATTCAGGTTGGTCCCATCGGCGCCGCCCAGCTGGCGGTCTCGAGAGCTGGCTCCATGGTATACGCCGCTGCGCGTAACGTGGATGATCGGCTGGTCTGGGTCGATCGAGACGGCAAGGAGGAGGAGATTCCCTGGGAGTGGACCGGCGAGATGGTCACCCCGACTCTGTCGCCCGATGGAGAGCGTTTCGTCGTGAGCATTCGGGACGCCGAGGGTCTGCACGTGTGGGCACGCGATGTCGACGGCGGTCAGGCAACGAGGCTGTCCTATCATGGGGCGGACAACACCCGCATGGCGTGGACTCCGGATGGCCGGCATGTCAGCTTCATCTCCGATCAATTAGGTCCAACCGCCCCGTTTCATGCACGGGCCGACGGGAGCGAGGGTGAGGTCCAACTCCCAACCGGTGATCCGCGCGCGGTGTTCGGTCTGACTTGGTCGCCCGATGGGGAATGGTTGGTCGTGCGAACGGACAACCAGACCACCGGGCGCGGCGACATCCTGGCGCTCCGACCGGGTGTGGACAGCGTTGCGCGAGTCCTGGTGGCGACACCCGCAGAGGAAGTGGCGCCGACGATTTCGCCAGACGGACGATGGCTGGCCTACGTGTCCTCGGCGACCGGTACTCGGGAAATCTACGCGCGACCGTTCATGCGGGACGGCCAGGCACTTCGGGTATCCCTCACGGGTGGAACCGAGCCACTGTGGTCTAGAAGCGGTCGAGAGCTCTTCTACCGCAGCGCGGCGGACAGCCTCGTGGCCGTGGAGGTCGCCCCCGGCCCCACCCTTCGTCTGGGTCGCCGCCAGGCCTTGTTTTCGATAGGTGGGTATCATGCAGCCATCTTCCACCGCAACTACGACGTGGCGCCCGACGATCAGCGGTTTCTCATGTTGCGAGACGCCGAAGGGCAAGACAACTTGGTGGTCGTGTTCAACTGGGACGAGGAGTTGAAGGGATTGTTTGAGAAATAGGGGTGCGGGGTGCGGGGGAACTGCGCACATCACCCATCACCTATCACCAATGAGTCCAATACTGGGAGATCATAAGAATGTTTGGCAAGTTGAACGTGGCAGCGGTGCTCGTTGCATTGCCCATGGCCGCAATCGCCTGTGGTTCTGCGGGTGATTCTGAGACCGCCGACGCCCCAGCCGCTCCGTCAGCCCCCATCACTGTGGCCGAGGTGGGCTTCGCGACGCCGGAATCGGTGCTGCACGACGAGGTGGGTGATGTCTATCTCGTCTCCAACATCAACGGCCACCCGCTACAGCCCGACGGCAACGGTTTCATCTCACGAATCTCGCCTGCGGGCGAAGTGCTGGACCTCAAGTGGATCGACGGCGAGACCGATGGCGTCGAGCTGAGTGCGCCCAAGGGGATGGCCATCGTCGGTGACGTGCTGTACGTGACCGACATCACGGTGGTGCGGATGTTCGATCGTGCTACCGGGGAGCCGCTGGGAGAGATAGCGGTCGAGGGCGCCACCATGCTCAACGACCTGGCGCCAGCGTCCGACGGGGGCGTCTATCTCACCGACACCGGCTTCCGCCTGTCCGACGAAGGCGGGTTCGAACCGTCGGGGACCGACGCGGTCTACCACATAGCCCCCAACGGCGACGTTCACACCCTGATCGCCGATGCGGGACTGGGTGCTCCCAATGGGGTGGTCGAGGTCAACGGTGAAGTGTGGGTGGTGACCTTCATATCGGGCGAGATGTTCCGGCTGGTAGATGGCGAGCGGGTGGATGTGGCCGCCGTGACCGATGGCAGCCTGGACGGCATCATCGCGGTGGGTGATCAGTTGCTCGTCTCCAGTTGGGCCACCAATGGTGTTCACGGGGGTACCGCCGGTGGTGAATTCACGCCGATAGTTACCGATGTGCAGTCGCCGGCCGACATCGGGTACGACGCCACACGCAACGTGGTGCTGATCCCACTGTTCGAGCTGGACGAAGTGCGGATCGTACCGCTTTAAGGTGAGTAGGTCGGAGGGGGTGGCTTATGCAACGACGCACATTTGTCCACACGACCCTGGGAGCCGGCGCCGCTCTGGCATTGCCCTCGTCGCTCCTTCAGGGTTGCCGGGCTGAGCCGGCGCGGGAGTCAGTGGGCTTGGGTCCTATAGGGGTGCAGCTGTATACCATCCGCGACCTGGTCCGGGCCGACATGGCGGGTGCGCTGGCCGCTGTTTCTGAAATCGGATTCAAGGAAGTGGAATTCGCCGGATACTTCGATCACGACCCCAAAGACATTCGCTCGTGGCTCGAGGCCGCGGGGTTGACGGCGCCGGCCGCTCACGTGTCGCTGGATCCGGAGCACATCGGTGCTCAGCTCGAGATAGCCTCGGTGCTGGGTCACAGTTATTTGGTGATCCCCTGGATCCCGCCCGAAAAGCGCCAAACGCTCGACGACTACCACCGAGTGGCTGAAGAATTCAGCGAAATCGCCCTGAAGGTATTCGAGGCCGGTTTCCAGTTTGCCTACCACAATCACGATTTCGAGTTCGAGCCGATCGACGGGCAGGTGCCGTTCGACATCCTGCTCGACTACACCGATCCGGAACTGGTGCAAATCGAGCTGGATCTGTTCTGGATTGCCCACGGTGGTGGAGATCCCTTGGACTACTTCGCCCGCTACCCCGGCCGCTACCCCATGGTGCATGTGAAGGACCGCATGCCGGACGGAACCATGGTTGACGTAGGGCAGGGCGCCGTGGATTTCCAAGCAATCCTCGGCCAGAGCATTGAGGCCGGGATCAAGCACTATTTCGTGGAGCATGACCAGCCTGAAGAGCCGCTGGAGAGCATTCGGCAGAGTTTCGAGTACTTGAGTAGCTGGTAACCTCCCGCTACTAGCCACCCGCCACCAGCCGCCGTACCTTCGCCTCCATGGTCACATTTCCTCGACGCAAGAAGTACGACGTCTGCATCGTCGGCTCCGGAGCCGGTGGCGGCATGGCCGCCTACATGCTCACCAAGGCCGGAGCCGACGTGGTGCTACTCGAGGCCGGTGGTCCGTGGAACAACGCCACCGATTCGGCGATGTTCAGTTGGCCCCATGACACGCCCCGCCGTGGTTCCTCAACTCGCGAGCGGCCGTTCGGCGAGTTCGATGCCTGCATCGGCGGGTGGGACATCGAAGGCGAGCCGTACACTCGCGCCGAGGGAACCAGGTTCGACTGGTGGCGGGCGCGGATGGTGGGTGGCAGGACCAACCACTGGGGTCGCATCTCGCTCCGGTTCGGGCCCTACGACTTCCGGCGCAAGAGCCGGGACGGCCTGGGTGACGACTGGCCCATCAGTTACCAAGACCTCGAGCCGTACTACGACGAAGTCGACAAGCTGGTCGGCATTTTCGGCAGCCACGAAGGCCTCCCCAACGAACCTGACGGCGTGTTCCTTCCGCCGCCCAGGCCGCGGTGTTACGAGCTCCTGGTCAAGCAGGCGTGCGATCAGCTCGATATCACGTGTATTCCTTCTCGTCTGTCGATCCTGACCAAACAGCTCAACGGCCGGCCCGCGTGTCACTACTGTGGCCAGTGCAACCGCGGTTGTTCGGTCAACGCCAATTTCTCCTCGACCAACGTACTGATCATGCCGGCGCTAGAGACCGGCAGGCTCACCCTGATTACCGATGCGATGGCACGTGAGGTGACCGTCAACGCCGATGGTTTGGCAACCGGCGTATCCTATATCGACCGGACCGATGGCACTGACCAGCACGTGGAAGCTGCGGTTGTGGTCCTCGCGGCAAGCGCTTGCAGTTCGGCTCGCATCCTGTTGAACTCAAAATCCACTTCGTTCCCGCAGGGCTTGGCCAATTCTAGTGGTGTCGTCGGCAAGTACTTGACGGATACTACCGGGTCGGATGTTGCTGGATTCATTCCCAAGTTGGTGGGCAACATCCCGCACAACGAAGACGGCGTCGGTGGTGGACACCTGTACATGCCGTGGTGGCTGGACAATTCCAAACTCGATTTTCCGCGGGGTTATCACGTGGAGATCTGGGGTGGCCGCGGCGTCCCCGGCTACGGCTTCATGGGCGGTATCCAGCACTATCCTGGTGGGGGCGGATACGGGACGGAATTGAAGCAAGCGTACCGCGATTACTACGGAACCACCGTCGGATTCTCGGGTCGGGGAGAGATGGTACCCAACGAACACTCCTATTGCGATCTGGACCCTGATGTGACCGACCAGTGGGGCATCCCGGTGCTGCGGTTTCACTGGCAGTGGAGTGACTACGAGTATTTGCAGGTCAAACACATGCAGGAGACGTTCCGCGAGATCATCGACGCCATGGGAGGAGAGGTGTGGTCGCCCATGCCGACCAAGGAGCAGGGGTACGGCATTGCCTCTGGGGGACGCATCATCCA
>CAXMUQ010000114.1:0-10546 GCA_964196605.1 uncultured Acidimicrobiia bacterium | reverse complement strand
CCCTACCGCCCTTACCGCCTCTACCGCCTATTACCGCCAGCCGTTCCATATAGGGCGCTCAAACTTCACCCCTATATGCCCCTCCGGTCAAATCACCGCCTCAGCGAAACCGAAGCAATCCCGCCAACCCCTCTATCTCTTTCCCAGCCTCCGTGTCGTATACCACGTCGACTTGGACGTGCTGGCGCAGGGCTTCTTCGATGGCTTCGTCCACCAGGTCTACTACGGGCTGGGCGTCGCCTTCCATGCGGCAACTTCGGGCGTCGGCGGCTAGCCGGCCGGATGCGTTGCACTTGAAGCCGGGCATGTACGACTCTGCGTTCACCAGGAGAGTGCGGACCTGGCCGCGGGCCAGCCGACGGAGGGTACCGGGGAGACCGTTTACAGCCCAGCCGTTGCCTACACCGTCGACCATCTCTTCCACCCGATGCCGCTCGGATTCCCGCTCGTACGCTTCCCTGACGGCGAGGGTCGCTTCCTGGACGTCGGCCGCGGTTGCTGTCTTCGGGTTCAGCTTGGTCGTGCCGATGACGCGGTCGGCAACGTAGGAGTGAAGGAAAGGCTCGACCGCCCCGGCCTCCTTCCCTGGGCCGGCCAGCACTATGCCTCGCACCGGCTGTTGTTGCTTCATTTGGAACAGCGCGTGAGCGACCGTCTCAAAGTGGCGGGCCTTTTCGTGGCGGATGCGATTGTTGTAGTTGTGTTCGCCCAGGAGCCCTGATCGGCTGCTGAATCGTTTGGTTCGGGCGTTACCGGCCTTGAAGGTGCTCAGCTCATTGACGTCGAAGGCGGTGACCTCGAACAGACGGGCCGTGCTCCGGTCGGCGACCACAGTCAGTAGTCTGCCGAACTCGTCCTCCACAGCCGCCAGCTCTCGGATCAGAGGATGGCGGTCCACCACTACGCGGGAGCGGTATACCTTGGGCAGCGGCACCACTTCGAACAGCTCGAGCGGTCCACACAAGAAGACGGCGAGTCCCCTGGTGGCGGGAAGGTTTCCTGGTTTCTGGAGGAAATCGTCCAGCCGGGCCAGGTCGGCCCGAACCGCCTCGCGTACCGCGCGAGACAAATCGGACCGGTCGAGCGACTCGCTGACCGTCTTGATCCTGTTCTTGACCTTTATGAGATACTTGCCGCGTGTGCGGTCCCGAGGTTCGAGCTTCAGGTAGCAGGTGACGACACGGTTCCGGCCGGCGCGAAAGTTATTCAGACGTTCGAGTTGGGGTTGGACTCCATCTCTGATCATGGTTGCATTTGCCATCTTGGAGTGTCCGTGGTTAGGCAGGTGACGTTGACTAGTGGTGCGCTAAAAGAATACCGGTTCGCGATAAGCGCCGTAGATCTCCTCCAGGCAGTGTCGGATCTCGTAGAGCGTACAATAGGCGCGGGCGCAGTCCAACATGGCGGGCATGATGTTCTGCTCGGCGACCGCGGCCGACTTGAGTGCCGTCAGGCGTGTTTCCACCAGGGCATCGTCGCGGCTGGCTCTCAATGCGGCCAGACGCTCGCGCTGCACCCGGTTGGCCTCATCGCCGATGCTGAGGGTTTCGACGTCAGGTTCTTCGTTCTCGGTAAAAGCGTTGACGCCGACGATGAGGCGCCGTCCGTCTTCGACGTCGCGCTGGAACGTCGCCGCCGACTGGGCGATCTGCCGCTGGAGCCAACCCTTTTCGATGGCCGCTGTGACGCCGCCCTGGGCATCGATCTCGGCGAAGATGCCCTCGGCCTCGCGTTCCATCTCGTCGGTGAGCGCTTCGACGTAGTAGGAGCCGGCCAGGGGATCCGTGGTGTTGGGGATGCCCGTCTCGTAGGCCAATACCTGTTGCGTCCTCAGGGCAATGCGGACCGATGCCTCGGTTGGCAGCGCGAGCGTTTCGTCGAAGGCGTTGGTGTGGAGCGACTGAGTGCCGCCGAGCGCACCCGCCATGGCCTGGTAGGCAACGCGGACGATGTTGTTGTGCGGTTGCTGCGCCGTAAGTGTGACGCCGGCTGTCTGGCAATGAAACCGCATCTTCCAGCTGCGGGGACTCTTGGCCCCGAAGCGATCGCGCATGTGCCGGGCCCAGATCCGCCGGGCGGCCCGCATCTTGGCAATCTCCTCGAAGAAATCGTTGTGCAGGTCCCAGAAGAACGAGAGCCGCGGGGCGAACTGATCGACGTCAAGCCCGCGGTCGATACCGTGCTGCACGTAGGAGAAACCATTGGCCAACGTGAAGGCCAACTCCTGAGTGGCGGTGGCGCCCGCCTCGCGGATGTGGTAGCCGGAAATGGATATGGTGTTCCACTTGGGCGTGTGCTCAGAGGCCCATTCGAACACGTCGACAATGATCTTGATGGCCGGTTCGACGGGATAGACCCAGGCGTGTTGCGCCACGTATTCCTTGAGGATGTCGTTCTGGATGGTCCCCTGCAGCTTGCTGATGTCGACGCCTTGTTTCTCCGCGGCCGCCACATAGAAGCAGAACAGCATGGCGGCCGGACCGTTGATGGTCATCGACGTGGACACCTGGTCGAGCGGGATGCCGTCGAACAGCGTCTCCATGTCGGCCAGCCTGGAGATGGCCACGCCGCACTTGCCGACCTCACCCTCCGATCGTGCGCTGTCGGAATCGTATCCCATGAGCGTCGGAAAATCGAACGCCACCGACAGGCCCGTCTGGCCCCGCGACAGCAGGAACTTGAAGCGCTTGTTGGTATCCTCGGCCGTACCGAACCCGGCGAACTGCCGCATGGTCCATAGCTTGCCCCGGTAGCCCGTGGGATGGACGCCGCGGGTGAAGGGGTACTGTCCCGGAAGTCCCAGGTTGGCTTGCAAATCGTCCGACACGTCGAGCGGAGTGTAGAGCGGCTCAACCGTGCGCCCGGAGACAGAGGTAAACTCGCCGTCGTCGCGGGTCGGCATGCCTGCCGCCTGCTCGCGCCAGGCACGGACCTCCGCCTCGAGACGCTCGATCTGCGCGTCCCGTGCGGCCAGCCTATCGGCCATCGACCGGCCGTCAGTTTCGTCGTTCAACGCCGTCATAGGTTCGTTCCCTGTTTCAAGCCATCGAGAATCTCGTGCGACACGTCGTACGGGCTCACCGATCCGCTCTCCACCTCGTCCAGCCGCGCGTCGATCAAGCGGTCGGCCTCAGTTTCCGACCAGATCCAGGCTTGAGCCGCCCGGTTGACCACGTCCCGCGTGCGGTCCCTGATCCGGCTTCGCCGCCGCTCCCGTAAGGTACCAGAAGCCTCCAGCCAGTCCCAATGTTCCGCCAGACTGGCAGTCAGCTCATCGATACCCTGACACTCCACCGCCACCGTGCCCAACACCGCCTGGCGCCACTCGGCCGCGTCCGGTTCGGGCGCCGCCGGGCCTGATTTCAGCGCTCCATGGTGGGCCGGGACGTTGCGGAAGGCGTTTCCCTTCCGTATGCCGAGCGTCACTTCGATCTCCTGACGCAGACGGTCGGCGCCCGAACGGTCGGCCTTGTTGACCACGAACACGTCGGCGATCTCCATGATGCCGGACTTGAGCGTCTGGATGCCGTCACCCGACTCGGGCACCAGCACCAATACGCTAGTGTCGGCCATGCCGGCCACGTCGAGTTCCGATTGGCCCACGCCGACAGTCTCGATCACGATGCGATCGAAACCCGCCGCGTCGATGACGTCACACACTTCCCGGGTGGTGGTTGCCAACCCGCCCAGCGAGCCCCGTGTGGCCATCGAACGGATGAAGACCCCATCATCGAGCGCGATCGACTCCATGCGGATGCGGTCGCCCAAGAGGGCGCCGCCGGTGAACGGGCTGGTTGGGTCCACCGCAACCACAGCCACGGTCAGCCCTTCGGTCCGATAGGCCGCCACCAGGCATTCTGTCAGGGTGGACTTCCCCGCCCCGGGCGGCCCGGTGATGCCGATCCGGTGGGCGCGGCCCAGTTTGGGGTGGATGGCCGAGAGGAGGGCCTCGAAACCTGGGCGGGCGTTCTCGACGATGGATATGGCCCGGGCGAGTGCGGCGGGTTGGCGCGACTCGAGGCCGGTGAGGAGGTGGTCCAGGTTCATTATATGGAAAGTGGCGCGGGGGCGGGATAACGGCAAGCACGTTGCGCTTCGCGCTCAAGGGAGGGTGGGGAGGGTACCTGAGGGCAGCGCGAAGCTGCTACTTAATCACAGCCCTTCAACTGCTACCTCTGCCAGGAGTCCCGGCCACTTGGCTTCAGCCTTGTTGGATTTTCCGTCATAGGCAGGGCAAGTGGAGAGTGAACGATCCACCCCGACGGTCAGTGCCGGGCGCCCATGGCGGAAGCTCTACTGCGTGCTTCGCCCGGTCAATCGTTCGTAAGTCGCCACTGCCCTCGCCGCCCCCGCTGCCCCGCCTATCTCGTCGGCCACCTCGGCCTCAACCGCAATGGATTCTGAAACAGATGGCTCGGCAAAACAAACACCACCAAAAACATCCCCAGCGACAACAACAACCCCAACACCAGCACCTCCAGCCGGCCCACAGCCAGAAAAACGATGCTGCTGATCAGCGCCACGGTAAAAGCGAACAAGGCCAGCAACCCCCGGCGCACCTGCTGAGCCAGGAACCGTTGCAGCTCGAGCGTGTCCCGCGGGTGCCACCGGAGTCGCAACTCCTCCCGCTCGACCCTGGCCAGCAAATCCTTGAGCGTCCGTACCGTGGTGGCGGCTTCCTGCGACCAGTCGAGCAGCGTCTGGTGTGGACTGACACCCAACAACGTCTGCGTCAACTGAGGAGACATTCGAGTGACAACCGGCCGGATCGCCGCGATGGCGTTAAACTCGGGATCGTACTTGTGGCCGATGCCCTCGACCAGCACGGCCGCCCGGCCGAAGTACACCAGGTCCGACGGCAGCATCAGCGGCCATTCGAAGAAAGTTCGCAGCACATCCTGCACTATATGTTGGATCTGCCGGGCCGACATGTCCTCCCGGTGCGCCACCGCCATTAGATGGCGGGCAGCGTCGCGCACGGTACCCCGGTCCACCTCGGGGTCGAGAATCCCCAGCTCGTAGAACCCGTTGATGACGCCGTCCGCGTCCTGCCGCACGGCGGCGAGTACGGTCTTCATGAGCCGGGTGCGGGTTTCCTGCTCTACCTGTAGCACCATGCCGAAGTCGAGAAATACGATTCGGCCGTGCTCGTCGAGCAACACGTTCCCCGGGTGCGGATCGGCGTGGAACACGCCATCCACCAGCATCATCCTGATGTACAGCTCGGAGATGGTGGCGATCAGTTCGTCGAGTCGCACTTCCCCGCTGGCGATCCGATCCTGGAGCCTGTCGATGCGGGTACCCTCGAGATACTCCAGCACCAGTACCTGCCGCCGGGTAAGCTCCTCCACCACCCGCGGCACCACCACCCGCGGTTCTTCCGCAAAGTTGCGGCGTAGCGCCTCGGCGTGCCGAGCCTCTTCTTCGAAATTGAGCTCCTCGTTGATCCGCTTGGCGAACTCGTTTACGATGGCGGCGAGGGCCCGGACGTGATGGTTGGGGAACAACACGTGCAACGCAAACAGCACTCGGAAGGAAATCTTGAGATCGCGCTGCACCAGGTAGTCCACACCGGGGCGCAGCACTTTGACCACCACTTCCTGGCCCTGATAGCGAGCCCGGTGGACTTGCCCCAAAGATGCCGCCGCCAGCGGTTCGGAATCGAATCGCTCGAACAGCTCGCCGACCGACTTGCCCTCGGCGGCGTCTATCACCCGTTCCGCTTCACCTGATGCCAGCGGCGGCACTTGGTCGCTCAGGGTAGCCATTGCGCTGAGGTAGGGTTCCGGGACGATGTCGGCCCGAATCCCCATCACTTGGCCCAACTTGATGAAGGTAGGACCCAGAACGGCCAAGGTGTGGGTGAGCCGTTTAGCACGGCTTTGGTGATGGGCCTCGCTCCTGCGCGACGGCCGGCCGAACAGGATGAAGCGGCGCCGGTCGATGAGAAACGCGACCACGAACGGCGCCAGCCGCAACAGAATTTGCAGGGCGCGCATTAGACGAGCAGGAAGCCGGCCAACCCGAGGAGGAAGGCGAACCCGACGATATCCGTCAAGGTTGTGACGAACACGGATGAAGCGATGGCCGGATCTATCCCGGCCTTCTCCAACACTATGGGGATGAAGGCACCGGCCGTCCCGGCCACGAACACGTTGAACGTCATGGCCAGAAAAACGAGGAGGCCCAGGCGTGGGTCCTCGCCCATCGCCAAGGTGACCAACGCGATGGCAACGCCCACCGCCAGCCCGTTGGTGGCGCCGATGAGGGCTTCCTTGGCCACGGCTTCGAGGCCCTGCCGCTGGGAGATGAGGCCCAGAGCAAGACGACGTACAGTGACGGCAAGAGCCTGAGTACCGGCGTTGCCACCCAGCCCGGCAATGACGGGCATGAGCGCCGCCAACAAAACGGTTCGCTGTATCTCGTCTTTGAAGTACAGCACCACTGCTGCAGCCAGAAACGCGGTGAACAAATTGAGATAGAGCCAGGGAAGCCTGGTGCGGACAGCGCTCTTGAGAGCAACAGCGAGTCCCTCGTCCGCCGCGACGCCGCTGAATCGCAACAGATCCTCGGTGTGCTCCTCTTCCATGACGTCGCTAACGTCGTCGAAAGTGACCCGGCCGAGCAGCTTGCCGTCGGCGTCAACCACCGGGACGGCAGGGAGATCGTAGCGCGCCATGACACGTGCGACTTCTTCTTGATCGAGGTCCGGGAGCACTGTGTTGTCCGCACTTTCCATTATCTCGCGGACCGGCCGGCCGGGTGCGCTCAACACCAGGGCCTTCAGCGGCAGAATTCCGGCAAGTCGCTCCATACCATCGACCACAAACACCTGATAAAAATCCTCGACTTCGTCTGCCTGTTGCCGGATCTTCGCCAGCGCCTGGTTGGCGGTATCGCTCTTACGCACCGTGACCAGGTGAGTGGTCATGATGCCGCCGGCGGTCTCCTCGTCATACCGCAGCAGATGTTCGACTTCCGCCCGATCTTCTTCCTCTACCCGACCGAGAATCCGTTCCTGTTCCTCGGGCTCCAGTTCTCCGATGAGGTCCGCTGCGTCGTCATCCTCGAGTTCCTCGACGATGTCGGCTGCCTGTTCGGGATCGAGCGCCGCCAGAGTTTCTTCTGCGTGTACATCCTCCGGCAACGCAGCCAGCGCGTTGGCCGATATCTCCGGCGGGAGGATGCGGACGGCCTCGAGCCGCTCGTCGTCCTGAAGCTCTGCCAGCACGTCCGCCAGATCCGCCGAGTCGAGCGCGGAGGCCATCCGCTGGAACGCCTCCGTTTGCCCTGAACGGAAAATCGCGATCAGGGCATCGATTGTCGTAGGAGTCTCGTTCACGAGTTCCTCCTGGTCAGTGTCACCGGAGACACGGGACCCGGGCGAATGAGCAGTCGTTGCACTCGAGTGGGTGAGGCCTGCACCACGTCAAATTCCAGTCCCGCTACCACGAGCCGTTCACCGCGGTAGGGGATTCGACCGGCCAGGTCGGTCAGCAACCCACTGATGGTGGTGGCGCCGGTATCCGGCAGGGTCACGCCGAAGCGCTCTCCGATTACGGCCGGATCGGTGGTGCCGTCGGTTTCGAGGATTCCCGGACCGAGATCGGGCGCTTCGATCTCTTCGCGATCGTGTTCGTCGAAGATCTCACCGACCAATTCCTCCAGCAGATCCTCCAGCGTGGCGATGCCCAGCGTACCACCGAACTCGTCTAGCACCACCGCCAGATGACGGCGTTCGCGGCGCATGTCCAGCAGCAGGTCGCCGCAGTTCCGGCTGGCTGGGGTCACCGCCACCACCCGAACCGGTAGGGTGCTGCCAGGGCTCAACTTAAGCAAATCGAAGGCGTACACCATGCCGATGATATCGTCTGGCGTTCCCCGGTAGACGGGGAGCCGGCTGAAGCCGCTTTCCGAGAAGACGATGCGGATGTCGGCCAGATCCGCGTCTTCGGACACCACCACTACATCCGTTCGTGGCGTCATGACCTGATGCACGGGCCGGCCGGCAAAATTGATGACGCTCTCCACCTGCAGCAGCTGCTCGTCTTCACTGACGCCGACGGCGGCCCCTTCCCGCCACAACGACCGCAGGTCGTCTAACCGGGACGGTTTCTGTGATGGTAGCACCCACCACAAAGGAGCCGCCCATGTCTCCAGCACTGGAGTAACCCACTTGGCCATGAGCGCCGCGCGGGGTTCGGTAAGCAGCCGTGGAAAGAAGTACCCGCCGAACACTACGGCCGGGATCGCCAGCACAATGATCACCAGCGCCAGAGGCCGGAGGTCCGAACCGCTCACGGCCGCGGGCACAACCACACCCAGCATCACTACGCCGAGCGAAGTTGTGGCGGACGCGGCGGTCAACAACTCGTCGATTCGTCCCATGTGGGACAACTGACCGCCCCCTCCGCGCAGCCGGAGCGAGACCATCTGGGCCAACTCGATCCGGCTTACCGACACCAAAGCCGCCCCGGCAGTCGCGCCGAACGCTGTCAGCAGCAGCCCCACCGCCGCAAGCACCCAGATCACGATGCTTCTCTTGCCGACAAGTGGCCGTCGCCGACCGGGAGCCGAAATACTAGAACTCGCTGTACCCGTCGGCCAACCATCTGATTCACTGTCAGACGGTAACCCGCAAGGTGTAGCGACTCACGAGCTGTCGGCACGCGGCCAAACTCGGCCATGACCAGCCCCCCGACGGTACTAACGTCTTCACGACCGAAGTCCTGTCCCACCAGGGCCTCGAGATCGGCCAGCGGCGTGACCCCTTCCACCAGCCAGGTCGAGGAGTCCACTTCCGTAATTTCGGCCACCTCGTCGGTGTCCTGTTCGTCCTGGATCTCCCCTACGATCTCTTCCAGAATATCCTCGAGTGTGACGATCCCAGCGGTCCCGCCGTGTTCGTCGACCACCACCGCCATGTGATGATGGCTCAGCTGGAATTCCTGCAATTGGCGGTCGAGTCGCTTGCCCACAGGCACGAAGGCGGCGGGCCGGACGAGCTTCTGCCAATCGATGGACGCCCCCTCGGTTGATCGTGCGCTCAACAGGTCCTTGGCGTAGAGAATGCCAATCACTTCGTCTGGCGTGCCGTCGTACACCAGCAACCGGGCGTATTCCGATTGCCGGAGGGTGTGGACCACATCATCACCCGTGGCGGCGGTGTCGACCGCCACGATGTCGATGCGGGGCGTCATGATCTCGGCTACGGTGGTTTCGGCCAAGGAAAACAGGCCGCGCACCGCCGGCGCGTCATTTTCCGGCGCCGTGGCCTGCTCTTCTACTACAGACCGGTTACGTCCCCGCCGGTCTGCCCAGGCCGCGACGGTGAACAGGGGAGCCATCAGGAACAGCGAGTACCCGGCGCCACGGGCGGCCATTTGGGTAAAGTGCGGAGCAACCTCGGCCACCACCCGGGGTAGCAGGTCTCCGACGATCCAAACCAAGGCCAACACCAGGCCCAACCTGAGTACCAACTCAACCCCGGCGGCCGACCACCACTCGACAGTGGCGCTGCCGGCCACCCCGGCAAAGAACAGCACGGTGAGATGCGCCAGGTGAAACCGCCTGGCGAGAGGCAGCGCCTTCTCCTCGTCCGGGTGGCCACTACGATCGGCCCCCGGAATGTCACCCCCGGTCTCGGCACCGAGGGCCAGCCACGCGGCCCACACCAGGGACACTAGCGTCGCCACTGGTGGAAGCCACGGCAACTGCAGACCGTTCACCTGAGCGCTCGCACGTAGCTTTCCTGACGCTGCCACATATCGCTGGCGGTGCGCTCGTCGCCTTCGGGATGATCGTAGCCCAGGACGTGCAGCGTCCCGTGGACCACCAGGCGGATGATCTCCTCCTCAACCGGTATCTCCCGCGAATCAGCTTCCCTGCTCGCCACCCAGTGGCACACGTAGATGTCTCCCACCAGGCTTCCCGCTGGGTCCGGCAAGGAGAACGCGAGCACGTCGGTGGGACTGTTCTGTCCCTTGTATTGCTGATTGAGGCGACGCATTCGGTCGCGGCCCAGGAAAGTCACCGAGAGAGTGGCCCGGCGATCCTCGCGCTCGAGGACGTGGCGCACGGCACGCTGGACCGACTGGGCGGACATGGGAAGCTGGCGGCCGCCGACAGCGATTTCACAAGCCATGGGCAGGTGGCAAACATGTGACTGGCTGACGCCGGGCTGGTATCAACCGCTCTGATCCCCCGCGTAGGCTCGTATGATCTCACGCACCAGACGATGCCGGACCACGTCAACGTCGTGCAGGTAGCGCAAAGCAACACCCTCGACGTTCGCGAGAATACGCTCGACCTGGACCAGCCCCGACTCCTCTCGCTGGGGAAGATCGATCTGCGTCTTGTCGCCGGTAACCACCGTCTGGCTGTTCACGCCGAGCCGCGTGAGGAACATCTTCATTTGGAGACCGGTGGAATTTTGAGCCTCGTCGAGGATGATGAAGGCGTCCGCAAGAGTGCGCCCTCGCATATAGGCCAGCGGCGCGATCTCGATGGGGTTCGATGCGATGGCGCGCGGCATCTTCTCGTACGG
>CAXMUQ010000113.1:0-7840 GCA_964196605.1 uncultured Acidimicrobiia bacterium | reverse complement strand
GAAAGACCCGGCCCGGAGAACGGCGTGCGGAACTCCACTAGCCGCCAATCCTTCCTCGACCTCCGCGTGTGCCCGCCCCAATGTGAGCGGCGACTCGGGGTCGGCACCCACCACCGATACTTTCACGATGAAGCCGACTCCTGCCGTTTCAGCTGCTTCGACGGCGTTCAATTGAAGGTCGGCCTGATTGGACACCGAGGCACTCAGCAGGAACAACGACTCGACACCTTTCATGGCCGGGGACAGGCTGGCCGGATCTGACAAATCCGCCAAAATGGTGTCGATCCCCTTCGCCTGAAGCTTATCGGCATTGGCTGCGCTGCGTACCATGGCCATGAACGGCTCCCCCTTCTCTTGCATCAGCCGAATCACTTCCCCGCCGGTCGTGCCGGTGCCACCTGCCACCATGATCATCGCTTGCTCCATCGGTATGAGATCCGACTGTTGGTCAGGCCGTTATCCTGCCACTTGGGGCCGGGTCGCGCAAGGAGCGTGGCGGCGGGCCTCCGGCTAGATTACACCGGCTATCGTTGGCCGACCTTGGCCTCTCCCCACCTTAACGTGCATGGTCCATGTCTCAGTCGCTCGACCCGATCCTCAAGCCCTCAACCGTGGCCGTCATCGGCGCCAGTAGGACGCCCAATTCCATCGGCCACCAGGTCGTCGCCAACCTGGTGGACTACGGCTTCACCGGAGCGGTCTATCCCGTGAACCCGAAGGCCAGCGCCATAAACGCCATTCGGGCGTATCCCACCGTGGGCGCCGTGCCTGACCAGATCGACATGGCCGTCATCGTAGTACCCAGGGACCACGTCCTGCCGGTGGTCCAGGAGTGCGCCGACCACGGCGTGAAGGGTGTCGTGGTGATCTCGGCAGGGTTCAAGGAAATTGGCGGGGATGGGATTGCCCGCGAGGCGGAGCTGCTCGATGTGGTCCGCCGGGGCGGAATGCGCCTGGTCGGCCCCAATTGCATGGGCGTCCTCAACGCCGACCCGGCCTTCTCGATGAACGCCACGTTCGCGCCCATCATGCCTCCGTTTGGGCGTGTGGGATTCGTGTCACAATCCGGAGCCATGGGGCTCAGTGTACTGGACTACGCCCGGGAGTACGGCATCGGCATCTCCCAATTCGTCTCCATGGGGAACAAACCCGACGTCAGCGGCAACGACGTTCTGATTCAATGGGAGAACGACCCAACTGTCGACGTCATCCTCATGTACGTCGAGAGTTTCGGCAACCCCGAGCGGTTCAGGGATATTGCCCAGCGCATCACCAAGCGAAAGCCGATCATCGTGGTCAAGGCAGGGCGCTCGGAAGTTGGGGCCAGGGCGGCATCGTCCCACACCGGTGCTCTGGCCGAAGGCGACGCGGCAGTGGGCGCCCTGCTGGACCAGGTCGGAGTCATTCGGGCTCAGAGCGTAGAGGAGTTGTTCGACCTGGCCATGGGATTCGAGAGCGGCAAGATGCCGCGAGGTGACCGAGTAGCCATTCTCACGAACTCCGGTGGACCCGGCATCCTCACGGCCGATGCTCTGGCCGAGCGCGGCCTCACCGTTCCTGAACTGGGCGAGGATACCGTGCAGAAACTGCAGCCGCTGTTTCCACCGGAGGCGTCGGTTCGCAACCCACTGGACATGATCGCCTCGGCCTCGCCCGAGGGATACCATACCGCCCTCGGCGCCCTCCTCGCGGACGACGGCATCGATTCGACTGTGGTAATCTTCGTTCCGCCACTCGGAGTCAGGCAAAAGGACGTGGCCCAAGCCATCGCCGACGTTGCCACCAAGAGCAAGGACAAACCCGTGCTCACGGTGCTCATGGGAAGAAAGGGCTTGCCACAGGGCAAAGCCGAGTTGCACGATGCGGGCATTCCGGCGTTCATCTTCCCCGAATCGGCGGTCAGGGCGCTCGCCGCAATGTACGACTACGAGACTTGGCGCCAACGACTCGTGGAACCGGCGCCGGAGCTGGCGGTGGATCGGGACCGCGCGGCGGAGATACTCAACAAGGCCGGCTCGGCAACCAAGCTGTCCGAACACGACACCCTCGACCTCCTGACGGCCTACGGCATCCCCACCGCCAAGGCGCGGCTGGCTACTTCGGAGGAGGACGCGGCTGGAATGGCCCAGGCAATCGGCGGCCCTGTCGCCATGAAAATCGTGTCGCCCCAAATCATCCACAAAACCGATGTGGGCGGCGTGGTCATCGGCGTCGAGGGAGCAGATGAAGCCAGACTGACGTATCGGGGTATCGTTTCCCGCGCCGTGGAGGCGGTTCCCCAAGCCGACGTCACCGGTGTCTTGGTACAGGAGATGGTGGTCGAAGGACGCGAGGTTATCGTCGGCATGTCGCGCGACCGCATGGGCCCACTCCTCATGTTCGGACTGGGTGGCGTGTTCGTTGAGGCTCTCAAAGACGTGGTATTCCGAGTAGCCCCGCTGGCCCGGGTGGACGCCCTCGACATGGTGAACGGTATCCGCGGGCGGCCCATCCTGGACGGAATCCGGGGTGAGGCGCCCGCCGATATCGCCGCCATCGTCGATGTATTGCTGCGGATCTCGCAAATGACGGTAGACTTTCCCCAGATTGCGGAATTGGACATCAACCCGCTCCTCGCCAGCGCTGGGGGAGTAGTGGCGGTGGATGGGCGCGTCATGCTGGGGCACGACCAGCCCACAGCAGGAAGGGGCAATTAAGTGGACTGGCGCATCGTGGCGGGCCTGCTAGGGGTAGGTATCGTGATCGGATTCGTGATCAGGTCGAGTCTCGGATTCCTCGTGAAAGTCGCGGTGGTGGTGGTCGCCCTGACCGTCTTCCATGTAGTCTCCCCCGACGGCATCCCCGACATGGTGCGCCAGGGCACGGACTGGGTGTACGATCTGCTCAGTTCCCAGGCCAAGGACGTGCTCCCCACCCGCTGACTTCTTCGAGCCCCTGCCTCGATCGTGAAACCACAGCATGTCATAGAGGGTAGTGAGTTGCCTGAGCGCGGGATATCTTCTCGATTGCAGATTGTCCGATCTTACCCTTGTAGAGGTGGTTCCAAAATGCGACACACCCGGTCCGTTCTGTTTTCCTTGCTGATACTTCCTTTGCTGGCTGCTTGTGGGTCGTCCTCGACCACCGTGAGCCAGACTCCGGAACCTGAAAACGGGAGTGACTCCAAGGACTCCTCGGCAGCCAAACTGGATTCGGCCTTCACCAAGGCGGTCAAGTCGAGCTCCACTTACGAAGGCCTGTTCACCGTGTATCAAGACACCGTGACCGGCAAGACTCACCTGGCGATCAGCCCCGACCAGCTCGACAAGGAGTTCGTCTACTTCACCTACACGGAAAACGGGGTCTTGGCTGCCGGCCAGTTCCGGGGCCGCTTCCGCGACAACAAGGTCTTCATCATCCGCCGGCGGTTCGAACGGGTCGAGTTCGTGACACTGAACACCCGATTCTACTTCGACCCTGACAATGCCCTGTCTCGTGCGGAAACCGCCAATATCAGTCAGGCCGTGATGGCGTCGAAGAAGATCGTGGGAGTGCGGGATTCGTCCGGTGTGATCCTGATCGAGAGCGACGACTTGTTCCTCACCGAAGCACTGGCGCGCGTCAAACCCGTTACCCGGCCAGGCGCACGGCCTGGAACGGTCTTTAGCCTGGGGGGCCTGAGCAAGGACAAGACGCACATACGCGCCATCAAGAACTACCCGCTGAACACCGACATCATCGTCGATTACGTGTACGACAACAGCGCGCCGCTCAATGGTGGTGGTCTAGAGGTCACCGACGCGCGTTACGTGACGATCACAGTGCAGCATTCACTGATCGAGATGCCGCAAAACGATTTCCAGCCACGGTTCGACGACCCCCGAGTCGGCTATTTCACCCAACAGATAACCGACCTCACCTCTACCAGCGCCACTCCATACCGTGACTTGATGAACCGGTGGAACCTGGTCAAGCAGAACCCCAACGCGGCCCTGTCGGACCCGGTCGAGCCGATCACATTCTGGATCGAAAACACCACTCCCGAGGAGCTCCGATCGACCATTCGCGACGCCGCCCTGGCGTGGAACCACGGATTCGAGGCGGCCGGCTTCAGCAACGCCATCGTCGTGAAAGTCCAACCCGATGACGCCGATTGGGATGCCGGTGACATCCGCTACAACGTGCTGCGATGGACCTCATCGCCGAGGCCCCCATTTGGCGGCTATGGGCCCAGTTTCGTGAATCCGCGAACCGGTCAGATCATCGGCGCCGACATCATGCTCGAGTTCGTATACATGACGAACCGGGTGTTCCAGGACCGGGTGTTCGAGACCGCGGCCCTGGGCCTGCCAGACAGCACCGGTGCCTTTGGCGGATTCTCATCAGAGGATCCACAGGCGTGTAGCCTCGGCCTTCACTTGCACAACAACACCTTGTTCGGCCTCCATGCACTCAAGGCGTTCGGTGCCAGCGACTACGAGATGAACGAGTACCTCAGTTCATCGCTGTATTACCTGGTACTGCACGAGATCGGTCACACGTTGGGGCTGAACCACAACATGAAGGCGTCTCAACTGCACACCGTCGAACAGATCAACGACGCCGAGCGCACGGCTGCAATGGGGCTCTACGGATCGGTCATGGACTACCCGGCCGTCAACATCGCTCCTCCCGGTACGGAACAAGGTCAGTATTTCACTACCAGGCCCGGTCCTTACGACCTCTGGGCCCTCGAGTTCGCCTACTCTCCCGCCGTGAGCGACCCACAGGCCGAGGCGGACAGGCTGGAATCGATCCTCAGCCGGTCAACCGATCCAATGCTGTACTTCGGCAACGACGCCGACGACATGCGGTCTCCCGGCAAAGCCATAGACCCGCGGGTCATGATCAACGATATGTCCAGCGACGCCATAGCCTACGGTGTCAACCGCATCGAACTCACCAACGAAGTCATGAACGACGTGGCCGCCAAGTTCGCCATCCCCGGGCAGTCATACCAGGAAATGCGTAACGCGTACTTCACGCTCACCGGCCAGCAGGCGTGGGCCCTGTGGACTATTTCACGGTTCATCGGAGGGGTGTATATCGACCGAGCCATGGTGGGTCAACCGGGCGCCACTCAACCCTTCACTCCCGTGGACGCGGCTGATCAGCGGCGCGCCTTGCAGGCTCTGGCCACCTATGGCTTTTCGCCAACTGCGTGGACCGCACCGGCGGATCTCTACCTACACCTGCAATCCCAGCGCCGCGGGTTCGGTTTCTTCTCCACCACTGAAGACCCCAAAATCCACGGCAGAGTCCTCGGCATTCAGCAGATCACCCTGATGCATCTGCTGCACCCGACCGTCTTGAGCCGCATCAGCGACACGGAACTGTACGGCAACGGATACCCGCTGGCGGATTATATGGTTGACCTCAACCGGGCCGTCTTCAGCGCCGACGCCCGGGGTTCGGTCAACACTTTCCGGCAGAACCTGCAACTCGACTATACCAATCGAATGCTGGCCATCATGCCCCGTACCAGCGGCTACAGCTACCCAGCCAAGTCCATGGCCCTCCGAAACCTGAACGCCATCAAGGCGTTGGCCGAGGGCAACGATACGGGCGACGTGCTCACCCGGGCGCATCGTGCACATCTGGTGTACATAATCGATGAGGGATTGGACGACTACTAGACAACGCAGGCAATGCACCACGAGCCCCCCAGGCGCCAGGCGTCCGGGGAGCTCGTGGTGTATCAGGAGGATTTGCGTATACCGCTACATACCCAACAATGGAATCCCGATGCCGAAATTCAGATGGATATCATGTTGAGTGCTCGATTCCGTCCCGGGGGGCAATCCCAGGAGAGCCGGATCCAAATTGTAGATGTAGTCCTCAGCGGTAACCATCAAGTGAATGACGGGCCCCAACCTCATACCCAGGCTGACGCCAAGCACGCCACCGAGATCGGTGGTGTTAGAGACACCGGCGAAGGCCTCTCCTCCGCGGGAGGTGACGCTCAAGCCGCCGCTCAACCCGAGCGACAATAGGCTCGACTGGGGCAACACCTGTAGCCACACCTGCCCAGTGCCGGTTATCAGGTTGGCGTTGGCCGTGGTGTCGATACCACTTGATGAAAGGGTAAGCGAGCTGGGTGTATAGGCACCGGATACTTCGATGCCGAAACGCCCAAAACCGATCGCCATGCGGCCGCCGACCGACAAGGCGATCTCCTGCCGGAGTTCGCTGATGTCATTGGGGTTGCCACCTAACGCCGCAGTCACCAACGGAGTCGTCGGAATGTAAACGCCGATCTCGGGCGCGATGCTGAACTGTGCGTGGAGGCTCACGGGCACGACGGCCAAGAGAGCAACAACGGACAACCTCGCCGCCGTCCTCCGAAACCAATCCATGTCTCTATTGAACCAATCCATATCGCGCATGGTCATCTCCATGTGTATGTCTCCACCCAAGCCACATCACCGCCCTCGTCCAGGCAAACTGGCAAGCGACAGGCCACCAGTGGTGCCACACTAAATCCTTACCAATCAATCACTTACCCATGGGATGCAAGCCTGGCAGCAGTGGTACCACCTAGCATTCTGCGGCAGACCATGGCACAGGAGTGTGATCTGGAACCCATCTTCATACCTTTCGCGGACCCCTCGTTTTCGGAGAAGGAACATGCGCTGGAAATCCATACTCCTCGTTGCCCTGTTCGTCGGGGCCACCGTGCCCGCCAACGCCCAAACCGAACACGGCGCGTTCGTCATGACGCTGGGGAAGGACACGGTTGCCATCGACCAGTACGCCCGGACGGCTCGATTCCTCGACGGGGTGCTGCTACTGCGAAGCCCGGTGACGAGGGTGGTCACCTACAAGGCCCGTTTGCGGGAGGACGGCACCATCGAGCGGCTCGAGAGCAGGTGGTGGACCCCAACGCCGGACGCGGGGCCGCCCCAGCCCCCGGACGTAGTTGCCACTTTCTTCGGCGACAGCGTCAAGATCGACTACATGCGCGGGAGCGATGTCCGACAAGTCATCTTGGCAGCCGATCATGGAACGGTTCCCCTAATCAACTCCGTATACTCGGCCGTGCTATACGAACAGGCCCTGAGACAGGGGTTCGCCGCGGGTGGCCGAAACTTCCCCGTCGAGTGGCTCGGGTTGGACAGGCGGAGTCCGATCAGTACCACAGAGGTAGCCGGAAGGGGTCAGGATTCCGTGTCGATCGGTTTCTTTGCCGGAACCTTGGTTGCCATGGTGGACGATATGGGGCACATCCTGGGGATCCACGGCCAGGAATCGACCGCCAAGTTCACGGCCAACAGGGCGGCAGATATCGACATGCAGCTGGTGGCCGCAGACTTCGGGGCCCGGGATGCCGCCGGCCAAGGCCTGGGAACCATGTCACCCCGCGACACGGTGCGCGGCATGGTACCAGGCGCAATGCTGGAAGTGGATTATTCGCGCCCCAGTAAGCGTGACCGAATCATTTGGGGTGGTGTGGTGCCATGGAACACGGTGTGGCGAACGGGCGCCAACCGGGCCACGCACTTCACTACCGACGCTGACCTGGTAATCGAGGGTGTCACGGTACCGGAGGGCAACTACACGTTGTTCACTTGGCCAACCCCGGAAAAAACTCAGCTGATCATCAGCAAGCAGACCGGCCAGTGGGGAACCGTATACCGCGAGGAGAACGATCTTGCCAGGATCGACATGCGTGTCCAGCAGCTGGATCAACCGGTAGAGAAGTTCACCATCGCGATCGGCGACCACGATGGTACGGCGATGATCGCCCTCGAGTGGGACGACCGGCGGTATTGGGTTCCGGTGGCGGTCAGGAGGGAGTAGGCGCCGCCTCGCGCATCGCTTT
>CAXMUQ010000112.1:0-2747 GCA_964196605.1 uncultured Acidimicrobiia bacterium | reverse complement strand
TGGCGGCGTGTTCCCCAACGTGGGCATTGTCAGCGTCACCAGCGCCACCCAGGGCGTGCCCAATAATGATTACACCGGCCCGACCAACGACCCCGCCGATCCGGGCACGGCGACGTTCACCAATAACGGGGACACCAGGAGTTCGTGGCAAGTGCAGTTCTCCCTGCGCTACGAGTACGGTGGGGGGATCTTCTAGGCAGCGAGAGTAGCGAAGGCGCCGAGGGCCGTCCTCGGCACCCCCGGGCTCTTCTGCTATCAGCTCTCTGTCCCCGGCTCCCAGCTATGTCCTCACCCGCCACAGAAGCCCCAGGCCCACCACGAACAGGGTCAGGTTGGGTATCCACGCCGCAAGCCGCGGATCCACCGCCCCGCTGGCCCCTACGGCCTCAGATACCTGGATGAACAGCAAGTAGGCCACGGTGGTCCCCAGCGAAATCGCTATTCCGAACGCGGTACCGGTCCTCGGGGAGGTGATGGCTAGCGGTGCGGCAAACAGGCTGATGATCAGGCATGCCGCGGGGAGCGCCAGCTTGAGGCCCTGTTCCACCTTCAGCTTGTTGGTGTCATTGCCCGAGCGGTCGAGTACCTCGATGTAACGGCCGAGTTCGGCGTACCGCATTTCTTCGGTTGCTTTCGGTCTGACAAGCAGATCCTCGGGCCGCTGCGTCAGGGCGCCCAGGACCATGCTTTCGAACGTGGCTGCCGCATAGACACTCTGGTCGACGATCATGCGGCTGGAACCATGCCACAAGCGCCAGCGGCCCAAAGTGGAATCGAAGGTGGCGCTGTCCGCGGTGATGGCCAGGCCGGGATACTCCAGGCTCGAACCGGGACGTTCGAAAATGGCGTGCTGCAATTGCTGCTTCTGGAGGTCCAGGGTGCGTACCGAGTAAACCCAGCCGCCGTCCCCCCGGAACACGAAATTGTAACGGAACCGCGTGGGTGGAGGCCCCTCTCCCGCTTGGATTTCAACCTGCTTGGCCGACGCGCCCGGTGACAGCTCGCCAACCACCAGAGCCAACACAGCGGTGGCTGCTCCGGCCAGGAAGATAGGGAATACGATGCGCCGGAAACTCAGTCCTGAAGCCTTGGCCGCGGTAATCTCCGAATACCGTCCCATGGTTCCCACCGTGAACACGGTGGCGAATAGTACCGCGGCCGGCATGACCAGATACACGTTCTCCGGGATGGAATACAAGTAGCTCACCACGATTTCCCGCCAGGTAAGACCTCTGCTGAGAAGGCTCCTTAGGTGATCTACCAGGTCGATGAGGACTGCGATGATGGGGAACCCCAGCGCGGTCAGGACGAAGATCTTGACCCAGGCCTTCAGCACGTAGCGGTCGAGCGTTGAGCGGAGCAGTTTCACGAAGCCCGCCGCCGCGGAAAGGCATGCTTGACACTGTCCCATAGGTCGGCGAAATCACCACCTCGGGCCGTTCCCGTGTGCCGGGCCACGACCAGCATGCCCAAAATGCCGGCGGTCATGAGCAGGATGTTGGGCGCCCACATCGGGATCCACGGGGCCATTCGCCCCAAGTCTCCCAGACTTTCTCCCGCCGTCAGCCCCACGTAGTAGATGGCGAACACTGACAACCCGCCGCCGATGACCAGTCCCATTCCGCCCCGGGGGAACCGCAACGCCATGGGGATTCCTATGATGACAAACGCCAGGCAGGCCACGCTTATCGCCCATTTCTTGTGGATCTCGACCAAATAAGCGTTGGCTCTCCGGTGGGCCACCATCTCGACGTCGCGAGCGGCAGAAATTTCTGACCACGCGACCAGAGCAACTTGACGATCCGCCACCACCGGCTCGACCACCGGTTCGGGTTCCACCTTCTTCGGGGGCCTCAAGAGCTTTGGCGGGACCAGCGTGTCCTGTGCCACCTCCGCCGCCTCCGCCGTCCTCGGAAGTAGGAGTTCTATGGCGCCCTCCCAGGCGTCACAAATGGTCATCCCGGAAGTGGCCGAATCAGAGGGAAGGCCGGCCAATGGCGGCAACTCCATCAAGGCTCGTAAATCACTACGGAGGAACCGGTTACGATCTCTGCGTGACTGTGCCACGTCGCGGCGAGCCTGGCGAACGATGCTCTGCATCTCGCAAGTCGACAGTTCTCGGTCGCCGCGCACGGCCTCGATAGTGCCCCTCTCGAGTTGGTTGGACACATTCCGGATCAGGATGGTGTTCATTTGAAAGGCCGTCAACCGGAACGCTCGTGAGTCTTCAGTCTCGAACTCGTGGATCTCGCCTTCGTGGAGCCTGATAGTGAGGTCTATCTGATTGCCGGAGACCGCCATTTGGCCACTGTCGGCATAAATGATCCGAGGACGATCCTGGCTGGTGAGGTCGTAGATCACGACGTCCTTGAGGCGTCCGCCGTTCGGGTCGATGCGGCTGGCGCGAAGAAACAGGCGGGATGGGGGAATCTCGTTGACGATCTGTTCGTCCAGTTCCAGGGTCGGCTTCTTTCGGGCGATGTCGAATAGCAGGGTGCGGAGCCGGGCGTTGGTGCGGGGAAGAACCTGGTCGACGAACACAAACGTACCGGCAGACAGCAGGACGCCTGCAACCACTACTGGCGTCAGCAGTTGGGTGACGCTGATGCCACTCGCCCGCATGGCGGTGATCTCACTGTCGGCGGACAGTTGGCTGAAGGTGTAGAGTACGGCGAGCAAAACGGCCATGGGCATGGTCATGGCGACGATGAACGGAACGCTCAACGCGAATACCTCGCCGATCACTA
>CAXMUQ010000111.1:0-17196 GCA_964196605.1 uncultured Acidimicrobiia bacterium | reverse complement strand
ACCCCCGCCGGAACAGCGCACACCAAGTCGCCGACCTCGAAGACCAGCACTCGTTCGACCGCGATGTTAGGCATCTCTATTAAAGAACCGAAGATACCGAAGGGGGTGCTGTGGGGCAACTCGGTCGGGAGGCTTGCTGGAGGCGTCCAGCGCTGCCCACAAATCGGTCGGCCAATCGGCAGTGCAATCGAGTGCAGCACCGGTAATCGGGTGCTCGAGCTCCAACCGGGCAGCATGAAGAGCCTGCCGCGGGACCGCGCGATCGATGGCGCCTGCCTGGATGCGCCCGGACCCGGAAATCCGCTTGCTGCCACCGGCCCCGTAGACCTGGTCCCCGACGACTGGGTGGCCGATGTGATTCATGTGGACTCTGATTTGGTGGGTACGGCCGGTATCCAGCTCGATCCTTACCAGCTCAGTCACCGGGAAACGGGCCACCACTTCGACCCGTGTGCGTGAGGGCCGTCCCGCCGAAGCCACCACCATGCGTTTGCGGTCGCGCTGGTGCCGGGCGATCGGGGCGTCGATCACGGCTGGATCCTCGGTCAAGTGGCCCCAGGTGAGAGCGGCGTAGGTACGGCGGATTTTGCGGTCACTGAGTGCCTTGCTCAACCGCCGGTGGGCGACGTCTGTCTTGGCGACGAGCATGAGGCCTGACGTATCCTTGTCGAGCCGATGCACGATTCCGGGGCGCCCCTCGGCACCTCCGGAAAGCGTCGTGCCCCTGGCGACAAGGGCGTTCACCAGGGTGTCGTCCCAGTGCCCCGGCGCTGGGTGAACCACCAGGCCGGCCGGCTTGTCGATGATTGCGAGGTGGTCATCCTCGAACACGATCTTTAGCGGGATGGCAGCGGGAGTGAGGGTTCGGGGCGGTTCGTTGGCCGGGTAGCAAATGGTGACGACTTCGCCACGCTCCAACGTGCGCGACGCCCTTACGGGCCTGCCACCGACCGTAACCGCCTTGTCGGCGACCAACCGGGCCGCCACGGTGCGAGACAACCCCAGTTGATCCGCCAGGAAACGATCAACCCGCTCGGTGCCCGCCAGGACGGTGAATACCACCGATTCGGTCATGGCCCCTCGGGATCGGTTATGTGACGGAGGGCGATTCGGACCGACTGTGTTCGGCGTCCTCGCGCCAGAGTGATATGGCCAGGGCGATGGCACCTAGACTGACCGCGATGTCGGCGACGTTGAACGTGGGCCACCGCATGGTGCCTATGCCCACGTCGAGAAAGTCCACGACGCCCTGCGGGCTCCGGACCCGATCTATCAGATTGCCGGCGGCGCCACCGGTTACCAGGCCCAGGGCCAACTGGCGAAACCAGTCGCCCGCGGGGGCCGAGCGCGACATGCGGAACAGCACCACGACGGCGACTGCGGCGATGACAAAAAACACCCAGCGCGAATAGGGGCCCACGTGCAATCCGAAGGCCGCGCCGGGATTGTACACCAGGCGTAGCTGCACCCAGTCGCCGGCAACACGAAGACCGGCACTCCGCAGCAGATTGGCTTCGGCTGCCAGCTTGGTGACGAGGTCGCTGATCAGTACAATGAATACAGCCGCCCAGTACCACCGGCGTTCAGCGCCGTTGCTCATCCTCTTCCTGTTCCTTACAGGTGATGCACAACCGCGCGTGCGGCAACGCGTCCAGCCGCTCCAGGTTAATCTGCTCCCCGCAATTATGGCAATTGCCGAAAGTCTTGGGGGATTCATACAACCGGTGTAACGCCTGATTGACGTGCCACAGGTAGCGCCCCTCCTTCGATGCCATGAGAAATTGCTTTTCGCGCTCCATGGCGTCGGTACCCTGATCGGCCATGTGGAACGAATAGGAAGACAGGTCACCGTCTGAGGCTTGCAAGGTCGTGGAAAACGACTCGTCATAATGGCCGATTTCCTTCATGACACGTTCGCGCTCCTCGACGAGGCGCTTCTCAATGTGGGTCCGCTGCTTCTTGTTCATGGTGATTCCATTCCTCGGTAATCCGGCTACCCGGACCGTTCATTCGAATCGTCGAATACCTACCGTGACCGTGGACCCATCGATGGCCACGTCCGCTTCCACATCTGGTGACTGGGCACGTTCGCCGACGTCAAGTCGGCGCGCCAGCGTCTCTCCAGCCACGAACTCCGTATGCGCTCCAACCGCCGCCAGTACCTCATCGGCGCCGTCCAGAGCGATTACGATCCGGGTAGTGTAATGGTACCCGGCCTCCTTGCGAAGTCGCTGGACCCGGTGCACCACCTCACGGGCTATCCCTTCCCGCCGGAGGTCGTCCGTCAGCTCCGGATCGAGCGCCGCCACGAAGGGCCCGGAAGACTGCACTACCCAGTCGCTCGTCACCTCCCGTTCGACGGTCACGTCCTCCGCAAGATACTCTATTGTCTCGCCGTCAACTTCCAGAGTGGCGGTTCCCCCCTCTTCGAGCTGGCGCAGCTGATCCGAGGTAAGACGGGCAGCGGCCTGAGCCACCACCGGTGTCCGCTTCCCGAACCGCTTGCCCAATGGCCGGAAATTGGGCTTGGCCCGGAGTCGGACGAGATCGGTATCAGAGTCGACCAACTCCACCACCTTGACGTTGACTTCATGCTGGATCAGCGGGAACAAAGTCTGGAATTCCTCGCGTGGTACTTCCCGCGGCACGGCGACCTGGAGCCGGGCTACCGGCTGCCGCACCTTCAGGTTGGCTTCTTCCCTGCCGGCCCGTGCGAGCGACGCCACCCGCCGGGCGGCGTCCATGGCCAGTTCGAGCGGCACGTCCTGCTCGGTATCGACAGCAGGAAACCGCGCCAAGTGGACCGGGGTCCCGACCAGCGCTCGGTGGAGCCAATCGCTGACGAACGGTGCCGCCGGCGCCAGCATCCGGCTGACAGAGACCAGGGTACGGTGCAGCGCATCGAGGGCCACCGGGTCCGCCGCCGAATCCGGCGCCCAGAAACGGTTCCGGTTGATGCGCACATACCAGTTTGAAAGATCGTCGACCACAAATTCCATGATGGCTCTGACGCCAGCCGTTACGTCGTACCCCGACCACGCATCGTTGACCCGGGCAATGGTCGCGTTGAGCCTACTGTCGAGCCACCGGTCGATAAGGAGCGGGTCGCCGATTTCCCCGCCGGGGGTCCAGTCCCCGGCGTAGAGCGCAAAAAATCGGTACGTGTTCTTGAGCGTGTCGAAAAACCCTCCCGCCACCTCCGGGATTACCCGCTCATCGAACCGCTTTGGAAGCCAAACCTGACTCGAGGCCAGGAGATAGGTCCGCACAGTGTCGGCGCCGAACCGCTCGATAACTTTCCACGGATCCACCACGTTGCCACGACTCTTGGACATCTTCTGTCCGGCAGGGTCGAGCACCATTTCGTTGACGATGACATTCCGGTAGGAGGAACTGTCGAAGGCCGTCGTGGCAATGGCCAGGAGCGAGTAGAACCAACCCCTGGTTTGATCGACTCCCTCGCAGATGAAATCTGCTGGGAAATGCTTTTCGAACATGTCGGTGTGCTCGAAAGGGTAGTGCCATTGGGCAAAGGGCATTGACCCAGAGTCGAACCAGGTGTCGATGACTTCCGGCGTGCGTCGCATGGTGCCGCCGCACTGGCAGGCCCACTCATAATCGTCGATGAACGGCTTGTGTGGATCGAACGCCTGGGGAAGTGGCCGTCCCCACAATTCCGCCAACTCCTGATAGCTGCCGACGACCTTCACGTGTTCAGGGTCGTCTTGACACACCCAGACCGGGAGCGGCGTACCCCAATAGCGGTCGCGTGACAGCGCCCAATCGACGTTGTTTTCAAGCCACTCACCGAACCGTCCGCTGCCGATTTCAGGCGGGTGCCAGCCGACCGCCTGATTGCTCTCCAACATCTGATCCTTCACCGCCGTGGTCCGGACGAACCACGAATCGCGTGCGTAGTAGATGAGCGGACTACGGCAGCGCCAGCAATGGGGATAGGTGTGCTTGTGTGGCTCGGTGGAATGCCACCTGCCATCCTCTTTGAGCCGCTGGATGATGGTATCGTTGGTGCTCTTGGCGGTTACCAGCTGCCCCTCGATGGCCGGCCAATTGCTGCCGGTGACCGTGCCGTCGGCGGCGACCGGCCGGACCATTGCCAGCCCATGCTCCCGTCCTGCCGCGTGGTCGTCGGCACCAAACGCCGGGGCGATGTGAACCAGTCCCGATCCGTCTCCAGCAGACACGAACTCAGCCCCAATCACTTCCCTGGAGCGCTGGTCATCCGGCAGCGGCACCACCTCCAGCGGCCGCGTGTACTTCGAGCCAATCAAGTCCCGGCCGGAAAAAGTACGCACCGGTCGGAGGTCGGCGAAGGAGCTGGCGCCCTTGGCATTCGACACTGGGAGGTCAGCCCGGTCAGTGGCGAGGATGTAACCGGTGCCATCTACATGATATTCGCCGTACTCCAAGTCCGGGTGTACGGCCACGGCCACGTTGGCCAGGAGCGTCCAAGGCGTGGTGGTCCATACCAGCAACTGGCGCGACGGATCATCGGCCAGAGGAAACGTTACGTAGATGGAGTTGGTGGTGACGTCTTCGTATCCCAACGCCAGCTCGTGACTGGACAGGACGGTGCCGCACCGTGGACAGTACGGCAGTACGCGATGTCCGCGATACAACAGGTTGCGCTGATGGAGCCGTGAGAGGATCCACCACACGCTCTCTACATACTCATTGGTACACGTGACATAAGGGTGTTTGTAGTCCAGCCAATACGCGATACGATCGGAGAGTTGTTCCCATTCCGCCTGATACTTGAACACGCTCTCGCGACACAAAGCATTGAACTCGGCTACCCCATACTCTTCGATGTCGCGCTTTCCGCGGAGGTCGAGCTGTTTCTCGACTTCGATCTCGACTGGGAGTCCGTGCGTGTCCCAGCCTGCGATGCGGGTGACGTCGCGGCCCTGCATGGTCTGGAATCGACAGATCAGGTCTTTGATGGTCCGCGAAAACACGTGATGGATCCCGGGACGCCCATTGGCCGTCGGCGGGCCCTCGTAGAAAACGAACGGCTCGCCAGCGCGGGTGGCTTCCCGGGTCTGCTCGAACAGCTTTTCGCTCTGCCACGTCTGTAGCAGTTCCTCCTCGAGCGCTTGGTAGGATCCGTCTGGCCAGGCCGGAAACGTCACGCGAGAAACCCAGTAGTCATGGCAGGTCCTCCACTACACGCGTGATCAAACGGGTCAACGACGGTTCGGCCTTCTTTGCCACTGAGATGATCTTTTCCAGGCTCACGGCCTCGAGCGCATCAGGGAGGGCCTGATCGGTGATGATGGATACACCCATGACTCTCATCCCCGCATGGTTGGCGACGATGACCTCGGGGACGGTAGACATGCCGACGACGTCTCCGCCGATGGTGCGGAGCATCCGGTATTCGGCCGGCGTCTCCAGATTGGGTCCTGGCACGGCCACGTACACACCCTCACGGAGGGTCACCTTGAGATCCGCGGCGGCTTCACGAGCCAGGGTTCGCAACTCGGCGTCATAGGGCTCCGACATGTCGGGGAAACGCGGGCCAAGCGTCTCATCATTGAGCCCGATGAGCGGATTGTCGCCCAGGAGGTTGATGTGGTCCGAGATCAGGACCAGATCCCCAGCCGGCCAAAGAGGGTGCATGCCGCCACACGCGTTGGAAACCAGCAAGACATTGGCGCCCAAGGCACGCATGACCCGCACGGGGAAAGTGACCTCGTCGAGTCCGTATCCCTCATAGCGGTGGAACCGTCCCTCCATCGCCACCACCGCCCGTCCGGCCAGCTGACCGAGGAGGAGTCGCCCAGCGTGGGATTCAACGGTCGAAGCCGGGAAGCCGGGGATGGTATCGTACGCCACGGCGGTCTCGAGCTCGATGACCTTGGTCAAACCACCCAGGCCGGTACCGAGGATGATGCCAATGTCCGGAGCCAGATCCGTGTGCCGGCGAATGGCCGAGACGGCGTCATCGATACTCTGGAGGAGGTTGGGGTAGGTCATGCCTGCCGTTCGAGCGGCGCCTCCGCCTCGGGAACGGGCGTAGCGGAAGTATGAGCTTCGAGTCCCTCCACCTCACCCATTTGGCGCTCCAGCAGGGACCGGAGATTGGTGACGTAGCGGGTGAACTGCCTCTGGGCCTCAGCCGTGCGATCGTGGATGAGCGATTCTTCGCGGCTGGCTTCTTCGAGTAGCCGAGTCGCTTCGGCCTCGGCTTCCCGCACCTTCGCGTCAGCCTCGCGGGCGGCCTGTGCCTCTACGTCGGCGCGAAGTTGCTGGGCCGCCATCAGAGCGTCGTTCATGGCACGTTCCCGTTCATGGAAAGTCCGCAACTGTTCCGAGAAATTGTCCAGCCGTTCCTCCAGTTGAGCGCGCTCGCGCATGAGCCGCTCGAGTTCGTCTGCCAGTCGTTCCTTGAAGTCTTCCACCTCGGCCCGGTCGTACCCCCGAACTGAACGCTGGAATTCCTGCCCCCGGACATCGTGAGGCGTGAGATGAAAGGCGTCTTCGGTCATTTGTGGCGTTCTCCAAAAAGTACGGTTCCCAGGCGTAGCATCGTCGCGCCTTCCTCGACCGCGATCGGGTAGTCACCCGACATTCCCATGGACAGTTCAGGCAGGTCGAAACCGGCGTCAGTCGACTCATCCCGCAGCTGACGCAGGCGCGCGAAAGCCCGTCGTTGGTTGCCTTCGTCCCGGGTAAGTGCCGCCATCGTCATCAGTCCACGCACGTCGAGACGGTCCAACTCGACCATGGCCTCAAGCAGCGCCTCCAGGTTTATGGGGAGCACACCGCCCTTTTGTTCTTCATCGGAACAATTCACCTGGACCAGGACCGCCTGGCGCGTGCCAGTGTCAGCCCGTTTGTGAATTTCCTGCGCCAACTCGAGTCGGTCGACTGAATGGATCAGCCCGAACCGGCCCACCACCTGACGCGCTTTCTTCCGTTGCAGCGACCCTATCAGGTGCCATTCTACGGGGCAGTCCGCCAGAACTTGCTGCTTGGCCAAAGCTTCCTGCACCCGGTTTTCTCCGACCTTAGACAAACCGGCGGCCAGCGCGGCCCGCACCGCATCAGGTCCATGAGTCTTGGTCACCGCGACGATAGACACGGGGTGGGTCCAGCCAGCCCGGGCTTGGCGCTCGGCGATGGTCTCACGGACCTGGACGAGGCTCTCAGCCAGACCAAGGAAGTCCATAGCCTGCAAATTTATATGGGCGGGAGTGGCAATAGAAGCACCGCTCTACGGCAAACGCGGAGCGAGAGAATCTCCCTCGGGCGGGCCACGGAACTGCAACTGTTGCAGGGCAGCCTCCACGGCCGGATTGGGCGACAGCGCAGCAGCGCGCTGCAGGTTGGCCAGAGTCCGATCGTAGTCCCCGAGGGACTCGAAGGCATAGGCCAATTGGGTAAAGGGGATACTCAGACTGGCGGAGAAGTTCCGGTTGGTGCCGTCGAGCCGGGCGGCGTGGCCGTCAAGCAGTCCGGCAAACCGGTAGGTGTCCCATGCCAAGCGCTCGGTCATGGGAACGTCGAGTATCGATCCGGCAATACTGGCCGGCACGATCCCGATATCGGTGGTGTCGGGCGTTGTCGTTTGGACGGCCTGGACCAAGCCCTGCTGTAGCAGATACTTGTCGAGGTTGTAGTGTTGGCTGCCAGCCGTGATCGACCAGCTTACCGGGCGCCGGCCGAGGTTCTGCTGTAGAATCCGTAGGAGAGTCACGTCCGCCAGATAGAGCGGGGTTCCGGCCGGCAACGTGTGCATGATCGGCCCCAGCCTCAGGCCAATGGGCTGTTCAATCAACCGTGGTATTGCCGCCGTCTGAATCTCCTGGTCGGTGAGGGTATGGGTCGGCCAAGTGGGACGCTCGGGATTCAGGCCCTGCCAGATAGGCGGTGCGGCCGCTTCGTCGAACGGACGGATGGGGTTTTCCCGCACCTGGCGGGAGTACCAAGTCGTCTGGGCCAGGGCAATGCACACCACGGTGACGTCCCGGCGGATGCCGGCTACTTCCTGGGCCCACCACAGCGGGAAGGTGTCGTTGTCGCCGTAGGTGAACAGTATGCCGTACGGCGGCACCGAATTAAGAAGGTTGAAGGCCACGTCGGCAGCCAACCTTGCCTCCGGCCCATGCCTGCGTGAGGCGGCTGCGGCGTTGCCGACCACCGGTAAGATCACCAGGAACGCCAGCCCGGCAACGGCTAATGGAGCCGTCCGTCTAGGGAGTTTGGTGAGCGCTTCTCGGGCATAAGCCACCAACCCAATGCCTGACCACAGTCCCCACACGACGAAACTCACCACGAAGAAATAGTCTCGCTCGCGTACTTCGTGGTTGGCTGCTGCGGGATACAGGTCGAACCCAACGGAGTGCCCTGGCTTGAAGTTCATGTACCCCATCAGAGCGATCCCGGTGGTCAGCCACAACACCGCCAGCAGCCACCACGACGGCCGGTCGGCTCGCCACTGTGCCACCATCCCCTTGATCCCCAGGGTGAGGAACAGCAGCATGGGCGCTACCCTGATGGGGATGCGGAAGATTTCGCCATCTATGGCCCGGCCAAACTGCCAACTGAAGTACTGGATGTAGTTCACCAACTGCAGCCACATGAGGGTGAGGCTGCGACCTGGATTCCCCAGTCCGCTGAGTACTGTTGGGTCATCCCACGGTGTCCGGGGCGGATACTGCGCCCGCCTGATGACGTCGAGCAGTGCACTGAACGTAGAGGGATCGGCCTCGTTGATGATCGGTTGTTGGCCGGCACGGATGAACAGGAACAAGTAGGTCGTCATGCCGACGGAGGCCACAACCAGGGTCAGCAGCGTGAACGGCAACGCCCTGGCCGTGATGGCGTATACAGCCGCTATCAGAAATGTTGCCCCGCCGAATTTCATCAGCGTGGTGTTGCCCAGACCCGTCCCGATGAGAAGGGCCCACACGCCGGCGACCACTGCCACGTGGGCCCACTCATGCTTTCGGGTATCCGGATCTTCCGCCGGCGATGTGAGCAAAGTTGCACCAAGGAACACCACTACCGCCGGCCCAGACAACAAGGCCAATAGGTGATTGCCCATCGAAATGCCGGCCAGGTACACGATCAACATCAGCCACCGGGCTTCGCGACCTCCCCCACGGGCGCGTTCGTGCCGCCACAGAAAACAGGCCCAGCAAATGGCCGCGATGGTGAAGGTGGCCACGCTGTAGGCTTCCGTCTCGTTGGAGTTCTGCCAGTTGGTGAAGGTGAAGGCGCCGATTACGGCCGCAGCCGCGGCACCGCCGAGGGCCAGCCAACGACGGTTAGGCTCGTCGAGATCTGCGGTCACGCGTACCAGGGTGTAGTGCACCACCAGGAAGAAGAACGCGGCACCCGCCGCGCTGAAGGTGGCGCTCATCAGGTTGAGGCGCCAGGCAACTTCACCCAGCGGAAGCAGCATCGACCAGACATGGCCCAACAGAACGAACAGCGGCGTACCCGGTGGATGGGGGATACCCAAGGTATGCACAGCGGCAATCAGTTCGCCCGCGTCCCAGAAAGTCACCGTCGGCGCCAGGGTCAGCACGTAACCGGTCAGCACCAGGGCGAAGACGCCCACCGCCGCCAGGTAGGGCGGCTTCCATTGCGTGTTATCCATTACCCTCTCGAACGAAATCTGGGAACTCGGGGTTTCTCACAATCATTCTTCGACCGATTCCGGCTCGACCATGGCGCGCGCCACGGCCAGCGCATCGCCCGCAGAAGTGACATCGTGGACTCTGAACAATCTCGCCCCACGACCATAAGCCAGAGCGCAGGCGGCCGCAGTCGCAACGTCACGCCCCTCCACCGGCCGGCCCGTGGCAGCCCCAAGGAAGCGTTTGCGTGACGGGCCGACCATGATAGGCCGCCCCAAGCAATTGAGGGCCTCCAACTGATCGAGCAACCTCCAACTTTGTCGAACTCGTTTCGCAAAACCAAAACCAGGGTCGACTGCAATCCGGTCCTCACCAACACCGGCGGAGATGGCCTGCTCGATTCCCTTCCCCAGCTCAACGATGATCTCGTTGAGGAGATCCTGGTACTCGGCGTGGTCGTAGGTCGCCATGTCCGACACCGCCCCTCGAGAGTGCATCAGCACCAGGCCGGCCCCAGCCCCGGCAACGACCGCAGGGAGGCCGGGGTCGAGACGTCCCCCGGAAACGTCGTTGATGATCGACGCCCCGTTGTCCAGGCACCGCTGGGCGACCTCGGCCTTGACTGTGTCGACCGAAAGGGGGGTGTTCGGCAGACGCTCCCGGAGCGCCTCCACTACGGGCAGCACTCGATCCAGCTCTTCTGCGGCCGTGATGGGCCGCGGCCGGCCTGGGCGGGTAGATTCTCCACCGATGTCCACGATATCGGCCCCGGCTTCGACTAGTTTCTGACCGTGGTCGGCAGCGGCTGTGAGGTCGGCGTACCTGCCGCCATCGGAGAAGGAATCGGGAGTGACGTTGAGTATTCCGACGAGGAGCGGCTTGTCGAGGGGTAGTGAGCGGTCGGCGACCGTCCAAATGGACGGCGTGACGCCCGGCAGGGCCAGTCCTACGGCATGGGCAATGTCCGCCATGTCCGGTGGACCACCCCAGGGGCGTGCCAGCGTGGACAGCCGGGCGCGGCTGCCGCTGATCACGGCCCAGTCAGCACCGGTAATGACATCGAGCCCCAGTTTCCCACCGGCATACAACACCAGGCGCTCAACGGTTGCCGAGTCTAACTCTGTAGCGTGTACCGCCCCAGGTCCGGCACCATCGGCCGCCGCTGTGGCCTGGGCGAGGTCCCAGCCGTGAGCCAGCAGCGTGCCCCGTAGTCCGGGAGTATCGGCCGCCAGCGGTGTGACCTTCACGCCCCCGCTGGCTCGGCTCCCGGGGCACCCAGTATGGGTGGGGGGCTCGCTGCCGGCGTCTCCGGCTCCCGGACTCCGGGGGTGGGGCCGGATGACTTGGCCTCAGGAGGCGGCGGTAACGGCGGCAATTCCCTACCAGTGATTAACAAATCGAGATCCACGCCCCCGAGTGTTTCCCTCTCCAGCAGAGCTTGAGCAATGGTCTCGAGGAGATCCCGGTTGTCAGTCAGGATGACCGTGGCCTCTTGGAACGCTTCGTCCAATAACCGCTTGACCTCTGCGTCGACCATTTCGGCCGTGCTCTCGGAAACCTCCCTCTTGTGGGCGAACTCCCTGCCCAAAAAGATTTCCTGCTCTCGGGCGCCTACGGCCATGATGCCAACCTTGTCACTCATGCCGAACTCGGTGACCATGCGGCGAGCCAGGGCGGTAGCCTTCTGGATGTCGTCGCCGGCCCCTGTGGTAACCTTGTCGTCACCGAACACCAGCTCCTCGGCAACCCGTCCACCGAAGGTGATAGCAAGCCGGCTCAGAAGCCACCGCTTGGTATAGCCGTGGCGGTCTTCTTCGGGGAGTGAAGCCATCATGCCCAACGCTTGCCCGCGAGGCACGATGGTGACTTTGTGGACCGGGTCGCTGTCGGACACTTTGACCGACACCAGCGCGTGACCCGCTTCGTGGTACGCCGTCGTCTCGCGTTCGGTCTCGGTGAGCACCAGACTGCGCCGCTCGACCCCAAGCATGACTTTGTCCTTGGCGTCCTCGAAGTCGCGCATGTCGACTTGCTGTTTGTCACGCCGCGCCGCGAGCAGTGCGGCTTCGTTGACCAGATTGGCCAGGTCGGCCCCCGCTAGCCCCGGGGAGCCCTTGGCCAGAACGTTCAGTCTGACGTCGGGGGCGAGTGGAATCTTCCGCGTGTGGACCCTCAGGATGCCCTCGCGGCCACGTACGTCGGGCACATCGACCACTATCTGGCGGTCGAAGCGTCCCGGGCGCAGCAACGCTGGATCGAGGACGTCAGGACGGTTGGTGGCGGCGAGGAGGATCACCCCATCGTTCGACTCGAAGCCGTCCATTTCCACCAGCAACTGGTTGAGCGTCTGTTCCCGCTCGTCGTGGCCGCCGCCGAGGCCGGCGCCGCGATGCCGGCCTACCGCGTCGATCTCGTCGATGAAGATGATGCACGGGGCGTGCGCCTTGCCCTGCTCGAAGAGGTCACGCACTCGGCTGGCGCCCACCCCAACGAACATTTCGACGAAATCCGAACCCGACATCGAGAAGAACGGACGTCCCGCCTCACCCGCAATTGCCTTGGCCAGCAGCGTCTTGCCCGTTCCTGGCGCACCGACCAGCAGCGCGCCCTTGGGCAGCCGGGCTCCCAAGCGAGTGAACTTCTGAGGATCCTTTAGGAACTCGATGATTTCCTGCAGTTCCACCTTGGCTTCGTCAGCCCCGGCCACGTCGGCGAAAGTGATCTTGGGTGTGTCGCCCGACAGCAATTTGGCTTTCGACTTCCCAAAGGAAAACGCCCGGCTGCCCCCGGCCTGCATCTGCCGCAGGAGGAAGAACCACAGCCCCAGGATGACGATCCATGGGAGCGCGGCGATCAGGAAAGTGGTTACGCCACCCTTGGGATCCTTGGCCGTAATGGGAATGTTGGCGTCTTCCAGTTCAGTGAAAAACGCCTCGCTGTTGGCAACCGGAAGCAGCACGCTGAACCCCTTGGCGGGCCGGTCGTCCTGCACCACGGGGGTCCGGAACTCACCCTCGAGACGCTTGCCCTCGTAGACGATGACCTTGGAGACGTTACCGCCGTCCAGTTGCTTCCTGAACTCTGAGTAGGAAAACTCCTGAGTTGGGTTCCGCTGACTGTTCATCATCTGGAACAAGGCGACACCCGCCAGGATCACCAGAAGCCACAGAGCCAGGTTCTTGGACAAATGCCCCCACTTGGGAGGGCCGGAACCACGATTGGGTGTCAAGTCTGCCATTGAGCTATTCCAAATCCGCTATAAACGGAAGATGGCGATAATCTTCCGCGTGGTCGAGTCCGTATCCCACCAGAAAAGCCGGCGGGGCCGGGAACCCTACGAACTGCACGGCTTCCGGCGGTTCGGGAGCAATGTGCTTGTCCAACAGGGTACATATTGCGAGGCTCTCTGGACGACGGGCTCGCAACACTTCGGTCAAACGTTTCAGGGTCGTCCCCGTGTCGATGATGTCCTCCACCAGGACGATGTGCTTCCCTGCCAGCTCCGTTTCCGGATCGTACAGCAGCCGCACCCGTCCGCTCGACACTGTGTCGTTGCCGTACGAACTGGCGACCAGAAAATCTACCTGCAACGGCCGGTGGATTCGTCGTACCAAGTCGCTCAGGAAAATGAAGCTTCCCTTGAGTAGACCCAGCACCAGGAGTTCACCGTCGGGATAGGCGTTGGTGATCTCCTCACCCAACTCCACCACCCGCCGCGCGATTGTCTCCTCGTCGAAAACGATCGACTTGACAGCCCTACCGCCTGTCCGGCGGGTGACCTCAGCTGTATCCAACATCGACCCTAACCGCCTCCGTTCCTTGCGCCGGGAGGAGGTCGTTTGAACGACACACACCCGGAACCCACACTACGCAGCCATCCGCTTCTACCACCGGCCACCGGCCGCGCCGCGAGCGAGGCACCTTGGCCTCCTGCATGCACCGGACGACCGATCGGTGGCCGCTCCCGCCCAGTGGCAGGATCTGGTCGCCGGCGTGCCCTGATCTCACGGTGAGGATCCCGGGTACGAACCAGGCTCGGGTCCCCTCGCGCTCGTGCCGTTCTGGCGCCTCCCCTGGCGTCCAGGTGAGCGTCCACGACCCCCAGCGGCGGGTACCGCGGACCCCATCGCCGACGCTGATCGGTTCCGGACACCCGACATGCGCCGGGGGAAGGAACCGCAGACGCTCGAATGCCATTTCCACCCGCCACCCGCCGGGGAGCTCAAGCGTGGCTCCGCTCTTCCCGCGCCCGGCGAAATCCACCACCCGCGCCGCCCTGGTCAGTCCCAGGGGGAGGCCGAGCCGACGGGCGATGGCCTGGACCAGCGCCGTGGCCAGACTTGAATCATAGCCAGCGAACACACCGGCAGCAACGGAGCCCCCATCGGGGTCGTCCTGCCAGCTCACCTCCGGCAGCACTTCCAGCAGTGCATCCCAGGCTCTACGATTCTCCGCAGCCTGATGTGCCAGTCCCACCATGTCCCGAACCATGTCGGGGAACCGGCCCTCGATCTGGGGCATCAGATCATGCCGCAGCCACGACCGAATGTGTCGGGATTCGCGGTTGGCGGGATCATCCCACCACTGAATGCCACGCTCTCGCAGATACTGCGCCAGTTCTTCCCGCCGAAATGACAGGAAAGGGCGGATCAAAGGGCCTGCCATGGATACCATTCCAGCCAATCCGGCTGGCCCGCTTCCGTGCAAAGCCCGCATGAGCACGGTCTCGACCTGGTCGTCCAGGGTGTGCCCCAACATGATGTAGTGAGCATCGTGGGCTATTCGTTTGCCCTCGAGGGCGCGGTGCCTGTGTTCGCGGCACTCTGTTTCCGAAGCGCCAGCCCCCAATGCTAGCGTCGTGGTGTCGTAGGGTAGTTGGTACCCTTCAGCCGCCGCCCGGACGCGGTCGGCAATATCAGCGCTCTCCTGCGCCACACCATGATCTACGTGGGCCACGATGAGGGATAAGCGGTGGTGGTCGCTGGTGGCGACCAGTAGATCGAGGAGTGCCAACGAATCCGGGCCACCGGAAACAGCTACTAGGGCCGTTGCCTGATCCAGTGCCAGTGCCGACAGCGATTCGGTGAAGCGCTCGGCCAGGCTCATGAGGGTGCAGTGATCGTCACGGTAACGGACGCTCCGTGCTCAGGTGCAATCCGGCGCCAGGGATGGCATTGCTTGGCCGGATCAGCCGAGCGGCCCGGCTGATTCCGCTGAATCGAGAACGAAGCGGGGGATGTCGGCCGCAAAGGTGGAGCCGTCGGGACGGGAGAAGAGGTATTGGCCTTCCATATGTCCCTGTGGAGACTTGAGAATACAGAAGCTGGAATACTCGTGCACGCCGCCGGGCTCGATAAGCGGCTGTTCTCCGACGATCCCCTCGCCCTCGACCTCTAGGTCCTCGCCAACGGAATCGTGGATCAGCCAGCGCCGCCGGAGGAGTCGCACCTCCTCGTCCCCTACATTCTCGATACGGACAAAATAGGCAAACACGAACTGGTGGTCACCGGGGCTCGACCGATCATCCAAGAAGAGGGGGCGCACGGTCACGCGCATGCCGTGGCTGATCTGGTAGAACAGTTGGCGCTCAGACATATCGAAAGGTAGCGCCGCTGGTATCGTTCCAGAAATCGGCTGCACTAACGCTGACGCGTCACTCTGCGTGACCAGGGGCCATACATCGGATTCGGGAGCATGAAGAAGCGAATACCGAATGCCGAGTCCTCCCCTGCTCCGGGAAATGGTTCGCCGGCAGCCGGAAAATCCCCAATCTGGTCGCCGACGAACGCGGCGATCTTTACGGGAGTTCCAGGCCAGGCGCATGATCCCTCACCACTGGCCAAATCGCGTCGGCGGTCAGCCTTGGTGTACTCGGGATCTCCCTTGAGACACAGCCGATCGTCGTCGTTCCACAATCCAACAAGGTCGAGATTGATTCGGGTGTCCTCGAGACTCGCGTTGAAACGATTGCTGATCCACGCCACTTGGCCGCCCATCCTCCTAACCGAGGCAACGAACTCGATGACGCCAGGGACTACCCCGGCTTCCCGGCGAGCAACCCAAGAATTCCACGACGGCTCATCGTAGGAAATACCATAGGTGACGATTTCCAGCTGATATGTGGAATTGTCCAAGGTGGTTTCATCGACATCGAGGGAGACAGCCCAAGGGCCATCCGACTGGGCGTCCGCCACCCACGATTCAACGGCTTCGAGGGCCGACCGGTACACCTGCCGCGTTAACACGGCGTAGGTCTCGCTGTCGCGGACATATTTGATTTCCAGCCCTTGAGCAGCGAGGGTCTCCACTGAAACCATCAGTACGGCGACGCTCACCACGATACACGACCAAACACGTGTGTTCACGATGTCCCCTCTCCTCCTTCAGGACCGTAAAAGACCACCCATGTGGCGAAGTCGTCAGTGAATTCTTCGAATCGATGCTCTACACCCGCCGGCACGTGCAGGATGTCGCCCGGACCGAAAGGCTCCCGGACATCCCCGTTCACGAACCATCCCGCGCCCCGCATCACCACGTACAATTCGTCACGGGTGTGGGGTGTTTGGGGATCGACCCCACTCGGGGCGTAAAGGCCCACTTGGAGGCTCCCCTGTCTCAGAACGGTGGCAAATGCATCGGGCGCATCCTGAAGCCGGCCCAGCGCGTCGGCCAGCGTGACCAGCCTATCATTGGTCACGCGGGCGATTCCCCTGCATAGGCCACTCCGGTCAGGTCGGCCATCTCACGCTTCCAGGTGGTCAGGTCGTCCAGCGTGAGGTGACTGAGATGGCTATGGCCACAGGCACGAGTCAGTATCTGCATCAAATGAACTGTGGCATCGAGGAATCTGGCCAGACGGTCGGCAGCGGGATCGATGACCAGCCGGGCGCGCAGATGCTCTTGCTGGGTAGCGATGCCGACGGGACAGTTGTCCGTGTGGCACGCACGCATGGCGACGCAACCTATGGCCTGCATCGCCGAGTTGCTGATGGCGATTCCGTCCGCGCCAAGCGCCATCGCCTTGGCAAAGTCGTCGGCCGTACGAAGTCCGCCGGTGGCGATCAGCGTAATGTCCCCGTTACCGCCGGCGTCGAGGTGGCGTCGAGCCCGGGCGATGGCCGGGATGGTCGGTACCGAAATGTTGTTCCGGAACACCAGCGGGGCGGCACCGGGACCACCACCGCGGCCGTCCAAAATCACATAGTCCACGCCCACCTCTAGAGCTGCGTCCAGGTCGCGTTCGATGTGTTGCGCCGACAATTTGAAACCGATAGGGATGCCGCCGGTCTGTTCCCGCACCTTGTCGGCAAACCGACGGAAGTCGTCGAGCGAGGCGAAATCGGGAAACCGGGCTGGAGAGATGGCCGGCACACCCTCGGGCAACCCTCGCACTTCGGCGATCCGACCTTTCACCTTGTGGCCGGGGAGGTGACCGCCCGTGCCGGTCTTGGCTCCCTGCCCGCCCTTGAAATGGAACGCCTGCACCGCATCGAGTTTATCCCAGGAGAAACCGAATTGTGCCGAGGCCAGTTCATAGAAATACAGACACGCTTCCTGCTGCTCTTCCGGAAGCATCCCACCCTCCCCT
>CAXMUQ010000110.1:0-8314 GCA_964196605.1 uncultured Acidimicrobiia bacterium | reverse complement strand
CCGTTCGTCCCGGTAGTCTACCAGTTGCGGCTGGCTGAGGTCTGGGGCGCCGGGATTGGTGGCGAGTCCCAACAAAGATAAGAACGACTGCACCGTGCGGCTGGTCAACCCGAAGTTGGCGGTTGCACTAAGGAGAAACGGATCGAATTGAGCGGAATCGGTACCTACCACACCCTGCCATAGATCGTGCGTGACGTTCATGCTGAAATTCGGGATCAAGTCTGTCTGGAACGTATTCGTTAGCGTCTGAGTAGCCCAACCGGTGTGGCCTGGCCTGGTGGCCTGTTCGAAATCATATGTCACAGGACTGATCTGCCATCCGAGGATCCGGAACTTCCTGGTGGACGTGCCCAACGTGTCACCTTCCGCTGGGTGGGACTTCCCTTCGAAATTTTGCGACAACGCGAGGCTGAGGCGCTGCTGCGGATCGCTCCGGAGTACCGGCGTCCCCCCCGGGGGCGTAATGGCATCGGCGTACCCTTGGGGGATGTCAGCACCGGGGGCCAGAGAATAGGAGATCAGCGGCGAAATGCTGTGGCGGATCCTGCTCGTGCCAGCGAACCCCGGGAAGAAAGCGAAAAAAGTAGGAGTGGTGGACACACGCAACTCCACCCGCTTTCCCTGGCGAACGAACTGGCCGTTTGTCTGCTGGTTGCGCAGGAGAAAGGGGCCGCCGGTAGTGTTGACGATGGATACACTCGGCTGTATCCGCCAACTCCTGCGTGCCACCAGAGGCAAGTTGATCCCTGTTTGCCAATCGAGCGAGGTCCTGAAGGTCCCGCTACTGACCGTCTGCAACTGGAGCGAGTCGGCCGGGTTACCGGGGTTAGGTACCACTGTGGACACGACAGTCCGGCGCTCGTCCTTGCGGTCGACGATCTGGAGGGAATTCTGCCAGTTGAATCCGCCAATCCTGAACGGCGTCCCAACGGCGATTGTCGTGGTCCTGTCGGACGTGGACAGGCCGATGGTATCGAGAATTCCAGGTCCGATGGCTACGGCGAGATCCGAAGCATCCCCCGTGGAATTCTGGGTGTTGACGATCGACAGGGTGGGCGACCAGGTCATGGACCGGCCAAAATCGAACGGCTTGGGCGACACCGTCAAGCTGGGGAACCTGGTCGAGACAGAGCGGTCCGTTATTGATTGGCGCCGGGTACCGCCCAGAGCCAAGCTCCCCCAGGGGTAGGTCTTGGTAAAGTTCAACGAGCTGCTGATCTGTTGGGTATTGACCCGAGGATCGACGGCGTTGGTGTTGATGACCCGGGTATTGCTTTCGTAGTTAAGATCGAGGTTGATACGGGTCGTGAGATTGAAATCCTGCACATGGGACCAGCGCACCCCCCTGGAGTTGGCGCCTGTGTTCTCCCATGTCTGGCCCACCCCCAGGGAGCCGGTGAACTGCCGGTCGCGCCAGCGGTACCTCCCATTGAGCGATAGGTTGGTGTAGCGACCGGAATACCAGTCCAGTCGCGCCGTCAAGTCCACGTAGTCATTGGGAGCCCAGTAATACCCCACGTTGGTAATCTGCCGGCCGTACGATTCGTTGGGACGCACGATGTCGTTGAAGCCGAACTGGGGAATCAGAATTCCCGAACGCCTCCCGGGGCTGATATCCTGAAACACGAAGGGCAGCCACATGATCGGCACATCCCGGACATACAGCACTGCGGGCCGAGCGATGAACATCGACTGATTGACCCACTTCATCTTCTTGGACGAGAAATGGTAGTGCGCGTCCGGGACATCACAGCTGGTGACTTCGCTTGACGAAGAGTAGATACGGCTGGAACTCGAATCCTGGGCCACGTTGCCGCGCAGAAACCAGACGGCTCCCATCTGCTGGAAATTGGTGAGTGCCTCGTTGACGACTCCTCGGCGGGTGCAGGTGTTGTAACTGACGGACTGGCCCACGAGCACCTGCGATCCATCGAACAGGCGCGGGTCACCGGTGGCTTCCAGCAAACACTCCACTTCTCGAAACGAAATGGAATCTGCCTCGAGGGTTGCTCCCTGGCGTTCCGTAAGTGCCTCGTGTGTGAGTTCGATACGCCGGGTATCCATGAACAGTGTGGCCGTGTCCGCCTGGTAGCGCGTCACCTGGTACCCTGTCCGGTTCAGCAGCGAGGCCATGAAGGCATCGGGAGCTCGGAACTGACGGGATGGACTTGTCGGCAGCCCCATGCGTCGTGCCATGGAGCTGTCCATCACCTGCTGGCCGCGTCCAAGGCTGTCGGTGGGTGTTGCGGTTTGCGTCACCGTGTCCTGTGGTTCTTGTTGCTTCGACGGCCGTTCGAGATCCTGGGCCCCGAGCGTTCCCACACCCGCAAGCAAGAAAATGATCACGGCCGCTCCCGAGCGACCTGCCCGCTTGAGGCGGCGGCGATAGATCACCTTGGAGCCAACCAACCCCACCTCGTATAGAAAGACCAAGGACACACCGAGGATGATCATCGAGGTTATGTCGGCCGGCGTCAGGAATGCGGCGGCCACCAGCGACAGTACCACGGCGTACTGGCGGTAACGGCTCAGCAACATCGGCGTGACCACTCCCAGCCACGTCAGCAACATCAAGACGAGCGGCAGCTCGAACGCCAGTCCCATCGCCAGAGAAATCTGAATGATGAAACTGAAATAGAAATGGAACGTGATAAGAGTCTGTAACGCCTCCGGTTCGATGTTCAACAGGAACCGCAGCGCGGGCGGTACTACCACCAGGTAGCCCCCGACAGCCCCACCGATAAACAGCAGCATGCCGGCGAACAGGGCCGGGATGATGGCCTTCTTTTCTTTCTCGTACAGGGCCGGCGACAGGAAAGACCATATCTGGTGGATGATGACGGGGGAAGCCAGCACCAGCCCGACGGCCAGTGCCAACTTCAACAAGATCATTATGGGCTCGGTGGGACTGAGGACCGTGAGCTTTCCGTCGGGGAGATACGGCTCGATGGGCTGTTTCAGGAAGGTGATCAGGTTCAACGCCTGCACCAGCCACAGGCCGACGCCGATGCCGATTACCAGAGCACCGAGGCCCCGAAAAATCCTTCGCCGTAGTTCCTCGAGGTGGTCGAGGAAGGGCATCTCAGCCGAGAGACCGGCCATCTATGGCGGGCTACTGCCCCAGAGCGGTCAGGCGGTCGCGCGCGAGCTCTGCGGCATCGGAGGAAGGATGTTGTTGCACGACTCGATTGAAGGCATCCAGCGCGATCTGCCGGTCACCCCGCTGCTCCGCCAGAAGGCCCAACTTGTACAGCGCCGTCGGCGTCCGGGAGGATCCCGGGAAACGGTCGACCACCTGCTGATAGTAGGCTGCCGATGAATCGGCATCGGTGGTGGCGTAGCTCTCGCCGATGAAATAGAGCGCGTCAGGCGCACGGCGGTCATCGGCGTATGAACTGAGGAGTTCATGGAAACCGAGCCGGGCCGTGGCAAGACTGCCTCGCCGGAGCTGAGCCAGTGACGCCTCGTAGACCTGGCTGGCCGAAGGGACCGAGGCAGCCTGGGCGGCCACGCTGTCGCCCTCGGCGATCTGGGCACCACGGGCGTCCAGCTGCGTGTTGAGATCAGTCAGGCGTTGCTGGCTTTGTCCCGTCAGCGCCTGCACCTGCAACAGCTGTTGCGAAATGCTGTAGAAATCGCCGTCGATGTCGCCGCGGAGCGTGGACAACGCCCTACGCCCGGACACCAGGGAATCGATAATATCCTGCTGCAGATTGATGACCTCGTTCAACTGGGCGGCCCGGGCCGAGTCCTGGCGTGCGGTCCGGGCCTCCAGCGTGGCCACCTGTCGTTCAAGGCGTGCCACATCGCTCTTGAGGGCGCAGCCCCCAAGAGCGACGAGCATTACCAGAACACCTACACGGGCCTGCAACAACCTGGGTCTCTACCTGGGAGCAACGAGCTGGCCGGCCCCGGCCGTCAACTCGAACTCGTCCCGTCGGTTCTTGGCCCAGGCGTCCTCATTCATCGCCGGATCGAGCGGCCGTTCCTCACCGTAGGACACGATATTGATCCGCGAGGCGTTGACGCCCTTGTTGACCAGGTAGCGCTTGGCTGACTCGGCTCGACGATTGCCCAGGGCGAGGTTGTACTCGTCCGAGCCGCGCTCATCAGCGTGCCCGGAAATACGCAGGCGCACTGCGGAGTTGGCCATCATGACTCCGGCCTTGCGGTCGAGGTTGGCCTCGTCGTCCATACGGATGTCAGAGCGATCGAAGTCGAAATTGATCATGTCCTGCAACTCAGATGTCAGCTGCGTCGTGAGCGCTGCCGCCGCGGCCAAAGCACGCTGCTCGGCTGCGCGGCGCTCGGCTTCCGCACGGGAGCGCTCGGCGGCAGCGATGGAATCCCGGCGCATCTGCTCCTTGATTGCCGTGCTGTCGATCGCTACCGGCTCAGGGGTTTCTGGTTCGGGTTGGGATCCGCCACACGCTGCCGCGACCAGGGCTCCGGCCGCCAGCACAAAAAACTTCCGCCTCATGAGATTCTCCGTTTTCAATGGTTCACACCAGCGACCCCGCCAAAGCGACGGGACCATGAAGGAAGTCGTACGGCATCCGGCGTTCCTAATTGCCGGATGCGCCCAGTTTCCGTGTCGACGATCCACAACTGCCGCCGACCGCTCCGGGTAGACACAAAAGCTACATGGCGACCGTCGGGCGCCCAGGTTGGGTCTTCGTTCCGCCCAGCCGAGGTCAGCTGTCGCACTCGCCGACTCGCCAAATCCAGCAAGAAAACCTGGAAGCGGCCCTCAACGGCTCGGTGAAACGCCACTTGTGCTCCATCCGGTGACCACTGGGGCGCGAATGAACTCCCGGTCGCCCCGAAATCGAATGAAGCCAGCAGTTCCTGGTCAGTGCCGTCCGCCGACATCACATAAATCTGAGGGGGGCCAGCCCGGGTGGAAACGAAGGCAATACGACGGCCATCGGGCGAGTATGTGGGAGATAGATTATCCGCATAGCGACCCACGGTCAACCTTTGCAGACAACACATATCTCCAATATCCACTCGAAAAATATCGGTGCCGCCTTCAGCGGAGCGCGTGTAGGCAAGGGTCCGCCCATCTGGCGAGAAGGCAGCGGCGTAATTGAGCCCGTCTCGCGTATTGGGAACGGTCACCGTCGAGCCACTCGCCAGGAACATCATCTGTAGGCTCCCCGTGCCCTCATCGAACTGAGTATATGCGATCCGCCGTCCATCCGGCGACCAGGCTGGTGACAGCACGGTTTCGTCAGCTCCGGTGAGGGACCGGTTCCCAACCCCGTCACTATCTACAATCCATAATTGCTTACGCCCAACGTAGACCAGCCGGCTGGCGGCGTATCCCGGAATCCCGGTAACCCATCGAACGATTTCGTCCGAAACCTGGTGGACGGCCATACGGAATTCCGGAGCGTCGGGAGGTGGAAAAATGATAGTTTGATGGCTGCGCACCTCGCCCGCATCGAGATCGTGAAGTCTGACGACCGTGGCACTTCCGGACGGGGCCAATTCCACGCCGTACTGGGCACCGAGCCTGCGGTACAGTTCGTAGTTTACCCCGCTTGAAGGGGCGCCGTCCTGATGATCTCCAACATAGACCAACTCGAATCGATCGCTGTAATCCAGATCACGCTGTAGGATCAAGCGGGCGGAGTCGTTTCCGGGGCCGGGGAATACTACCAGCCGTGGGCGTATGCCCGGAGTGTACTCGATGCCGACACGGACTCCCTGGTCAACCGGCGGCACGGAATCCTGGGCAGCCAGGTTCCCCGCTGCCAATACCAGCGTCACGGCGCCAACCCAGCGTATCACGAGCCCCTCGGCGTAAAGAAGAAACTGACCGGCAATATGTCCTCGCTAAAGCCGTCTGGGAGTGGACCAAACGCACCGGAATTGGCGGCGGCCTCGATGGCACCCTGGGCACCGAGGTCGAAGGTAAAATTGCCGGAGCGGCTAATGAACCGGATATCGCTCACGCTTCCGTCTCGTTGAATGGTGAAGAACACTTCCGCTCGCAGGGGCGCATTGGTTCGGGGGCGATCCCAGCGACGATAGACCTGGGCCACGATGTTCTGGAGATACTGGGGATATTGGAACGTCAGGCCTGGAGTCTCGACATTGACCGGGGCATTGCCAGTGCTGGGTGTCTCATCCGGCAGTGGTTGCTCAGTGGGAGCTGTTTTTGGTGGAGGCTCGGTCTCCTGGGGCACGGGAACTGGCACCGGAACCGGTGGGTCGTCCTTGCGAACCTGGGGTTCGGGTGGCGCCTCCGGCGGAGGGTCGACCTTTCGAGGTGTGGCCTCAGGGGCCCGCCGTGGCTTAGGCGGCGTCCTCGGGGCTGCCACGAGCTCGACGGCGTAGACCGGCGGTGCGATATGCTGCGGGCGGGCCGCCGCCATCAGGACAACCGCACTAAGGACGTGCACTACGCTGGTCCACACGAGCCCAGCGGTCACTCCGGGGCGTACCCGCCGGCCATGGGCGTACTTCACTGAACGAGATCCTCTTCTTCTGCAATGACGCTGGTCTTGACGCCCGCGTTCCGCAACACCGCCATGACTCGGACTACGCTTCCGAAAGGCACGGCCCGGTCTGCCCGGAGAAACACCGAGGACGGTTTGGTCCGCTGAGCCAGTGCCGCGAACGTGACCCGAAACTCCTCGTAGGACACTTCCGCGTCGTCGAGATAGATCTTGCCTGCCCGATCGACGGTAATGACCATTCCCTCATTGGCAGCGAGTGGTCTGGCCTCGGCCTTGGGGAGGTCGATGTCGACACCGCCCTGCATGATGGGTGCAGTGATCATGAAGATGATGAGCATGACGAACGCCACGTCCACGAGCGACGTGACGTTTATGTCGGCCCTGAGCGGGAGTCCGCCGTTGCCGATTTCGTCGACCCCACCAATCCCGTCGAGCATGTTAGATCATTCCCTCGCGCGCCATGGTCCCGATCAGCTCGTTGGCGAACCCTTCCATTTCTCCTGAGAAGAGTCGGATCCGGTTGACGAAGAAGTTGTAGGCGATCACTGCCGGGATGGCCGCGGCCAGTCCGGCAACGGTGGTGACCAGGGCCTCGGCCACGCCAGGCGCCACGGCTGCAATGTTGCCGGACCCCTGAGCGGCGATGCCGAGAAACGCCCGCATGACGCCGAGCACCGTCCCCAAGAGCCCTAGCAACGGGCTAACGGATCCGATGGTTGCGAGCCACGACACATAGTGCCCGGCGACGTCGCGCTCGGCGGCGATTTCCTTGTTGAGCACCATCTTTAGGACCCCGACCTGAGTCGCCGAAAGTGTGGCCGATGGTTGCCTCGACTCCGCCCTGAGGGAACCAGGCAATAGCTCTGATACGAAGTTGATCCCCTCGCGAAACAACCGGTTGTAGGGCGATGGCGGTAGTTTCATGACCGCGTGGTAGCCATCCTGAAGTTGCGTCGTCCGCTCGAGTTCACCGAAAAAGCGGTCGGCCTGCTGGCGCACTCGCCGACTCTGCCACCACTTCAGCCCGATGATGAACCAGGAGAGAACTGAAAACAGCGCCAAGGTGCCGAGCACGATTTTCGTTTCAGTACTCGCCTGCGCGATCAAATCAAAAGAAGAGGAGGGCATGGCCCCCCCAACCTGCAGCATCACTGGGCCTCCTGCTGGAACCAGGTGATCAGATCCTGGAGACCATCGCCAAACTTGGCTTGGGGCTCCCACTGGAGCACCGACTTGGCCTTGTCGATGTTCAACGAACTGCGGAACAGTTCGCCCGACCGCGCCGGGGCATGTTCCACGTCGGGCTGCGTATCCATCGCTGCCCCGACGGCGTCCACCAGTTCGAGCACCGACGTCTCGCGGGCCGTAGCAATATTGAAGGGGCGCGCGTCGATGTCCTCACCGTCCGGCACATCCACGGTACTCGCAGCGAGGTTGGCTCTGGCAACATCCCTGACATACACATAGTCACGAGTCTGGGTCCCGTCGCCAAACACGGTCAGTGGCTTGCCCTCGAGCAGCCGGGACACGAATATGGACACCACTCCAGCTTCCGACTTGGGGTCTTGCCGTGGACCGAACACATTGCTGTAGCGCATGGCGATCCCTTGAAAACCATGCAGCGCCGACAACGTCCTGAGGTAGTACTCGCCTGACAGCTTGCTCACTCCATACGGGGAAATGGGGCCTTTGGGCGCCCCTTCCGGTGTGGGAATCACCTCGGGATCACCGTATACCACCCCGCCGCTGCTGGCGGAGATCACACGTTTTACATTCCCGGCACCGGCTCCCTCCAGGAGGTTGACCAGGCCGAGAATGTTGATGGCTCCGTCAAGTCCCGGGTCGGT
>CAXMUQ010000109.1:0-4906 GCA_964196605.1 uncultured Acidimicrobiia bacterium | reverse complement strand
TAGCAGCGGACGCCGGATCGGCCCGGCCGCTCCAGCGACGAATCACCACCGTGGGCGACACGGTCCTGAGCGGGCCCGCGCCGTCCAAGTTGCGCGACAACACGTCCACCAGTCCTTCGCGCCACAGCTCAAGGTCATCTCCCAGCACGTCGAACGGCGCCACGGCAACGAGGTTGGCGTCGAGTTCCGCTGCCCTCGAACTGCGGCTCGACACGGCTACCGCGATTGCCACTACCATCAGAGCGACGACCGCAACCGCCACCCATCGCGCCTTCTGCGTTCCCCTCGAAACCGGGCTCATCTCCGTCGGGGTTATCCCGCCGCTCGGCGTCGACGCGGCCTCCAACAGCGGAAGCATCTCTCCAGCGCTCTGCCATCGTTCTGCGGGAAGCTTCGCCAAGGAGCGCATGATCACGTCGGCCAGGACGGGAGGGGCGTCTGACCGATGGTCGGTCACCGGTGTCGGGGTCTCTGTCACGTGCGCCGCCAGCACCTGTTGTGGCGACGCGCCCACGAAGGGCGGGCGTCCCGCAACCATTTCGTAACCCATGGTGCCGACGGCGTAGATGTCGGCCCGGTGGTCCACGTTGGGATCCGCCGTGGCCTGTTCCGGTGCCATGTATGCGGGCGTGCCGATGGCCATCCCGGTACTGGTGATGGACTGGACCCCAGTGGCATCGGTTACGGCCTTGGCCACGCCGAAGTCCATGATCTCGGCGTGGCCACTCGACAGCAGCACGTTGTCGGGTTTGATGTCGCGGTGAACAACACCGTGCTCGTGGGCGTAAGCCAAAGCGTCGGCCACTTCCCTGAGAATGCGGGCAACCTCGGGGATCGGGAGTGCACCCTCGCGATCCATCTTCTCACGCAACGACTCGCCCTCGATATAAGGCATGACGTAGTACAGTAGGCCGTCGGCCTCGCCCGAATCGATGAGCGTGAGAATGTGGGGATGTTCCAACTGGGCGGCGATGCGAATCTCACGCACAAAACGGTCGACCCCCAAATGGGCCGCCAGCTCGGGGCGCAACACCTTGAGGGCTACATCACGATCGTGCTTGAGATCGCGCGCCTGGTAAACGAACGCCATGCCGCCCGCGCCGCGCTGGCGGTCGATGCGGTAACGGCCCTCGAGAGCCGTGTTGAGACGTTCCTGGATGTCGGGCACCGGGTACCTTGGGGAGGGGGATACCCTAGAATATGAGGAACCCCAGTGCCTGCGCCAGTGGGCTGAACAAGCAAAGAGGAGCCCGCCAAACGACGGGCTCCTCTTTCATATGCCGGACCACCTGACAGCCAGTCCGCCTGACCGCCCTAAATCAAGCGTTGCTCCCCGCAAACTCCACCGTCGGCTCAACACCACAACCGTTGAAAGTGATTTGCACCACCCCGGCACCGTCGCTGCTGGAGGCCGCCAGGCGCAGCACGCCGGCCACGATGCTGCCCTCACCGGTCTCGGGGTTGAGGCAAGCCGCGTCGTAAGAAAGCGTCTGGACCGTCTCCATCATGAGCACGAAGAAGCCCTCGGGACTCGGTGCCGAAAAGGTACCGTTCCAGTCGACATCGCCGTTGGGAAGATCCTGGTCGAAGTCGATGGTGGCGCCTCCTGTGGCCATGAAGTTGAGGCTGGCGTCGTTGCTGAATCCGGCCTGCTGTCCGCCCGCCTGGACGAATACACTGAAGTTTTCGTCCAGTGTGAGCGATGTCGGCTGGCCGCGAAGCGATCGTGTGCCGTCGTAGATCAGTCCGAAAAGCGGCTCGGTGTTGCCGTCTTCGAATTGGGCGAAAGTCACCTCGTTGAACGCCACGTCGGCGCCGATCGTCACCGACGCGGGATCGGACACGCGGATGCTGCCGGTGATCAACATCGTCCCGCCCAGACCCTGAACGGTGCAGAACTGCGGATCGAAGGTGAACAATGCGTTGTCGGGCACACCGTCGCCGTCGCTGTCGACCGGTGGGTCGGGCGAGAACGAGGGACAACCGTCAGGGGCGCTGAAGGCCGCGGGAACACCGTTGGGGTGGATGGCCGCCAGGACCGGAGCGCCGAAGCCGCCACCGAAGCCCGTGATATCGATCGCGTCGCTGTCGAGCCCGTCGAGCGACAGGTTCATCGCCTGGACCGCAGCCGCAGCCACGGCGGCTGAATTGGCGGCTGTCAGCTTGGCCGTCTCGGGGCCGCTGTCGCTGCAGGCTGCGGTGCCCAGGCCGAGCCACAATCCGGTTGCCATTTTGGCAAATTGCAGTGTTTTCATGTGTTCCATGTCCTCATCTGGTTACGGTTGGCACCGCCGCCTGCTCTGGCTGGCTTGAGCATTATCTTGTTGTAATCCAACGTGTTATGGCAATCATGGCCAGTTGATCCCGCCGCTGCGGATCCACTTCCGCCCTCGATATGGCAACATGTCCGCCCACAGCAGTGGATAATACGCAGAATCGCGGCTCCACCGCAGTGAGGCCCGTCACCCCTGCTGGATAACTAGATGACGGTCGCGGCTAGGCGGCCCAAACCCTTGCGGGACATCGGTTTGACAGTAGGTTGAGCCGGGCGGGCCATGTTAGACCCTCCCATGGAGGTCTCCATGTCACAGCCGTTTTCCCTGCACTGTTTGGGGCAGCCCCGCCTAGTGGCCCCAGACGGCAGGCAGGTTCGCCTCAAGACCCGGAAACACCTGGCCCTCCTGGTCTACCTGGCAGTGGAACCAAGGGTGCCCCAGCGGCGTGCCCGCCTGACCTCGCTGCTGTGGGAGAGAGCGCCAGAATCCGAGGGCCGCCACTCCCTTGCCACCGCGTTGTCAGTGTTGCGGGCCAAGCTCGGCCGGGACAGACTGGACGGCGGCCGCGACTGGGTGCGCCTCAGGGCGCCGGACCTCGACCTGGATCTCGACCGCCTGGCCCGGGGCGAAGTGCTCCCCACCGACCTCATACCCGCGCTGGACGTGGGTGGCTTCCTGGAAGACTTCGACATTCCCGACGCCCAGGAGTTTGCCCATTGGTGCGACGGTCAGCGCGCGCGTTGGCAGCCACGCATCGGAGACGCGCTGGCGAGCCTGATGGACCGGTGCCGCCGTACCGGGGATTTCAACCAGATCGAGCACTACGCGGACCGCATGCTCCAACTCGATGAACTCAACGAGGAAGGCATCCGTGCCAAGATGGAGGCCAGGGCATTCGCCGGAGATCGGCTGTCTGCCTTGAAGGTGTACGAGGCCTGGCGTCAGCGACTTGCCGACGAACTGGACGCCGTACCGGCCCCAATGCTCGAGGGGATTGCCGTGCGCCTCAGGCATCGGGGGCTCGCGCGGCAGAACACCTCGGAAATAGCGCCGGTGCCCACCGACCAGTGGAAGGATCGGCCGTTTGTGGGACGGGCTCCCGAATATCGCCGGCTGTATGAGGCGTGGGAGTCAAGTCGGGCGGGCCAGCCAAGCCACTACCTCGTCCTGGGCGATTCGGGTGTGGGGAAGAGCACGGTACTTCATCGCCTGGCGACGGCTGCAGGCCTGGAGGGAGCGGTACCGATTCGAGCGCAAGGCCACGCTCTGGAACAGAAAATCCCCTACGCGGCCATCGGCACACTGGTGGAGGATCTGATCGACCGGCCAGGGGCTTCGTGCACCGAGCCAACTGCCTTGGCGGACCTGGCACAAATCGTCAACAGGGTGGGTGACCGGTTTCCCAGTTTGCCCAAAGTACCGGCCATGCATGGAGAGGCCACGCGTATTCGCCTGTCCGAGAGTGTGGAGCGGCTGCTGGTAAGCGTGGCCGAGGAACAGCCCGTTGTGTTGGTGGTGGATGACTTGCACCACGCGGACGACGCCAGCATCGCGGTGTTGCACTTGCTCATGCGCCGGCTTACCGCCAGTTCGATAATGATCCTGGCGGCGGCGCGTATCGCCGACCTTGCCGAGTTGCCGAGCGGGCGGCGGCTGACTGAGGCGGGAGACCGGATTCGGTTGCAATCGCTGGAGCTGGGCCCGTTGTCTGAGTCGGAAAGCGAAGAGTTGATCGACACGCTGATTCCTTCCGGTGAGGCCCACCCTACAGGCACGGCACGGTTGGCGGTGCTGCGTGCCGGCGCCGGGTTCCCTATGGCGCTGGAACTGTTGGTGCATGATTGGCGGGCCCACGGAGATCAGTGCCTGGCCCTTTCGCTGGACGCCATGACCGAGGACATCGCGCTAGGCGACATGCCCAGCCACACGTACCGGCAGAGTTTTCAGCGACTCTATCGTGAGCTCGACCCCTTGAGCAAGAACGTGCTGAATCTGGCGGCGGTGTTGGGCGCTCGGTTGCACGATCCCCGAATGTATGGGCTGGCGGACTTGAGTCTGGGTCAGATGATGACCGGCCTGACCAAACTCACCTCTCTCCGGGTACTGCGGGATGGGGGGCAGCGACTCGAATTCATCAACGAGTTGATCCGAAGCGAGGCGTACCTGACAATCCCATCACCACTGCGGCGGGTATTGCACGCCGGCATCGCTGAGCGATTGCTGGGTGACGACCGAGAGGGCCGGGACGTCCCGGGCCTGGAGGTCGCCTGGCACTTGATCCGGGGCGGCCGGGGGCCGGAGGCCACGCCATATCTCCTGAGGGGGGCGCAGGTAGCCATGCGCCACGGGGCGCCCAACGAGGCGGAGCGGGCGTTGTCGTCAGCGATGGAGCACCTGGATGAACCTGCCCGGAGCGAGGCGGTGATCTTGCTGGCGGAGTCGTTGCAGGAGCAGGGGAAGTTGCAGGAGTCCCTGAGGGTGTTAGAGACTGACATTGATTCACAGTCAAGAGACCTCGCTATGCGGAGAACTGTACTCCGTTTTCACGCGACAGCCGTCCGCGAGGGGAAGGACCATCTTAGAGTGGAAGAACAACTCCGAGAACTGCTTGGAATCGCCTCGTCGAGCGA